>JAEZHX010000220.1 GCA_023436765.1 Bacillota bacterium | reverse complement strand
TCTGCCTCTTCCTGTGCTTTCCTTCTGGCCTTCTCTTCTTCCAGCTTTCTTAAGCGTTCCGCTTCGGCGCGTTCTGCTTCCTGCTGTTCTCTTAAGATCCTTTGCTCTTCCTCTATCGAAATTGCTTCCTTAAATTCTATATCAATCTTAACATAATCCTTTGATACAAAGCCGGTGAAATCACTACCGGAGTCATCAGTACCCAACAGGATCTCTGCCCACTCTTCATACTCCTTTAATACGATATAGGTTTCACCTTCCGGAATTAATTCCAGGGTTGTGGCATCCGTGCTCTGCTCTGCTCGTACTCTGAGAGTTGAGGTATTAATTACCGTTGCATACTTGGTGGCGAATTCATCTGCCATCTTCTCAGCATCTTTTCCTGTTACCAGATAATTCGCTGCGATATAGCCTTCTACATCACCGGATTTAATTTTGACCCAGTCACCCTCAAGCCGTTCAAGAATGTCTGCAGCACAGCCTCGGTATAGCTTACCGACTACTTCGCTGTCTGTGGACGGCTTACTTCTGATATTCACATAATTCGCTACGTCTGCTACGCCCTTATCATCCAGGGGTGATATGAACTTTGCCTGATAGATCTGTGTTATGTAGTCTTCTGAACTTTCTTCAACCTGATCCAGGGATTTTGCCATTCCGGCAACGCCTTCTTCCGTACCGGCGTACGCCATTGAGTAAGGAATTGATAGAAATAACGCAGTTGATACGGCAAAAATTACAGGTTTCAAAGCCTCAATTCTTCTCATGTATCTTATCCTCCAAGTATTGCAAGCAAGGCTGCTGTTGTATCACAGCTAAATGTTACAAATTTATTACATCTCACGACGTAATTATAACAAATATGGAAGGTGATGTCAACGCAAAAACAAGGCAAAAATGACTTTTAATAAGAAATTATCTTAATATTCAGTCATTTCTGCCATGTTTTGGTATAATTTTATGTTAAATCTGATTCAAATATTTTTCTACTGCTGTAATTGCATTTGCACCATCTGAAGCTGCAGTAATAATCTGTCTTAAATCCTTCGTACGGACATCACCAGCAGCATAGATTCCCGGTATATTTGTCTCACAGCTCTCACCCGCTATGATGTATCCACCGGCATCCGTTGCTACAACCTTCTTATAGGTTTCTGAATTTGGAAGATATCCTACCGCTATAAAGACACCGGACAAATCGTAAACCTTGGTATCGTTGGTTTTCAGATTTTTGACTTCTATGGACTCCACTGAGTCATTTCCGTTAATACGTTCTACAACACTATCCCAAAGGATCGTAACATTTTCCAGCGCGAGCAGCCTCGAGGAAATGCTCTTGGATGCCCTGAACTGGTCACGTCTATGGATGACATATACCTTTTCACATATTCTGGCGAGAAAGATAGCATCCTCCACGGCCACATCACCGCCTCCGACTACGGCAACAGTCTTCTTTTTGAAGAAGGCACCATCGCAGGTAGCACAATAGGAAACCCCCATGCCGGAAAGCTTCTCCTCTCCGTCCACATTCAGATGTCTCGGTACACCACCCGTAGCGATTACTACGGTCTTCGATTGATATACCGTATCATCATCCAATGTTACGATTTTAAGGTCACCCTCCAGATGGAATTCCTTCACCTCACCGGTGATAAAGGTGGTTCCCAGCTTATCGCAATGTTCTCTGAACTTCTGGCTCAGATCAAAGCCGCTAATTCCGGGAGTACCAAGATAATTGTCCACCTCATAGGTATTAATGATCTGCCCGCCGCTTAAGCCTGCTTTTTCTATAACAATACAGCTCAGTTCAGCCCGCATTGCATAGATTGCAGCACATAAACCGGCTGGCCCTGAGCCAATAATAATTACATCATAAGTCATATTTCTTCCTCCTTAGGTTCCATTCAGTCTTTACATTTGATATTTCAAAATTCATTTATATATGTTATAATTCAATCAAAGATACCGGGCTTTACGGTAAGCATTCTAACCCTTATTATGATCTTCTAAGTATATATAATAGAAAACATGGCATCACCACGGTACGGTATAATGACATGTCAGTAATTTAAGGAATAATTACATTATTACTTAAACACAATATTCTATTCATCTGTTATGGAAAGGAAGGCGCAACCCCATGAAAATCGGATCCAACACTATCATTCATCAGCCCGTTAACAGTACTACTGTAGGAATCGCTGTTCTTGGCAAGAACCTTGACACAGTAGAACAGGCAGGGCAGAGCCTGATCCAAATGATGGAGCAGTCTGTTCAGCCGAATCTGGGCACAAATATTGATATTAGGGTTTAACCTAGTGAAACATGATCACTGTGTTTTCTTCACAAGGGCATGAAGCCAAATAAAATCCCTATCTTCTCTGATGTCATTATATTTCTTTATCTCAATCAATTCCAGTTCTTCGAATTCGCCCAATAGTTCCTTCAGATTACGGGTACGATAATAGGTAAAGTACCTTTTCCCTTCTTCGCCTTCAAAATCACCATATCTTAAGGTAATATACAAAACCCCGTCCTTCTTAAGGCTACGGATAATTTTGCTTAGGATTCCGCTCATCTCATTTCTGGGCACGTGAAGCAAGGAAGCATTTGCCCAGACACCGTCAAATACATCGTCAAAATCCATCTCTTCAAAGGTCATATGTAAAACATCTTTACCAATGTGGACACTGGCAAGACTGCACATCTCTTCCGAACCGTCCATTGCTGTAACGTCGTAGCCTAAGGACATAAAATATGCGCTATCTCTTCCGGAACCACAACCCAAATCCAGAATGCTTCCGCCATCAGGCAGAAACTCAAGAAAGCGGTCAAGATATACCCTCATATCCAAATCCACTGTACTATCAAAATACTCAGCTGCGTTCTCATTATAATACTCCGTCGAGTCCAACTGTATTCCTCCCTTCGAACAAGCTTATTATATCAAATATATGATTGAAATGCCAGTATTTTTCATACATATAGCCCCTGATCCAAGAAAATGAAGCTATTAGGCAAAAAATACTATATAAAACTGCAATTCAATGCTATAATAGTAGGATGAATTTGACAGGAGACCCCTATGGATCTGTTGGATTCAATATCATTATAACCACCGGAAAGGCATAAGTAAAATGTATACATTTAACAGTAGAATACGCTATACCGAATTAAATCACAGGAAGGGAACCTTGGATCCTTCCTCCATCATAAATTATTTTCAGGATTGCTCCACCTTTCAGTCCGAGGATCTAAATGTCGGGCTTTCCTATCTAAAGGAGCAGAATAGGATTTGGATCCTGACCAGCTGGCAGCTCCATATCCACAAGCAGGGGAAACTGGGAGACATCATTACTATCGGTACCTGGCCCTATGCGTTTAAAGGGTTTTATGGCTACCGTAATTTCATGATGAAGAATGAGCAAGGGGAGATCCTGGCTGTGGCAGATTCTATCTGGGTCAATATGGACTTAAGTACCGGCACACCGATCAAAACCTCTGCCGAGCTCTCCGGTTATGTATTGGAACCCCCGTATCCCATGGAGCATTCCGGCAGGAAGATCAAGACACCTGAGCAACTGAAGTCCCTTACTCCATTCCCGGTTAAGAAATCAAATATCGATTCGTATAACCATGTTAATAATGGGCAATACATTAAAATGGCCGAGGAATTTCTCCCGGAGGATTTTTTCGTCTCCTCCTTACGGGCAGAATACCGTAAGCAAGCAATACTGGGTGACATCATATACCCTAAGATGTGCCATGAAGATAATACCTGTACTATCGTGCTTTCCGATGACACCGGGAAGCCCTTTACCATATTGGAGTTCAACAAATAGCGGATAGATTCCAAGCACCCTTCGGATCTAAATCAAATACCACTGTTTAGGAAAGGATATCAACATGATTGAATTAGGTAAGTATCAGATACTGGAAATCGTAAAGAAAACAGACTTCGGCTTTTATTTGGGAGAGCCGGGCGTAGATAGTCAACACAGAATTCTGCTTCCCCAGAAGGAAGCTCCTGAGGGAGTCAAAACCGGTGACCAGCTGGAGGTATTTATCTATAAAGATTCTGAAGACAGAGAGATTGCTACAACTGCGAAGGTTCCGCTTACCATAGGTGGCTTAGCTCTTCTGCAAGTAAAAGAAGTAACAAAGATAGGTGCTTTTCTGGATTGGGGACTCCTAAAAGATCTGTTGCTTCCTTATAAGGAACAAACGGGACAGGTTGAAGAAGGTGATCAGATCCTGGTTAGTTTGTATGTTGATAAGAGCAACCGTCTGTGTGCCACAATGAAGGTTTATGAGTTCCTATCCCTTCATTCTCCCCATAAGAAAAATGATATGGTGGAAGGCATTATTTATGAAATTATTGATTCCTTCGGTGCTTTTGTGGCTGTCGATTATAAATACTCGGCCATGATACCCAACAACGAATTATTCAAGAAGCTTCGGATTGGAGAAAAAATACAAGCCAGAGTGATTAGTGTACGGGAGGACGGAAAGCTGACCCTAAGTCTCCGGGAGCGCTCTTATGTTCAGATGGATACCGACTCTGAAATGATAATGGATAAGCTAAAGGCAGCGGGAGGCTTTCTTCCCTACTCTGACAATTCCGATGCCGAGAAAATCAAAAATGAGTTCCATATCAGCAAGAATGCATTCAAAAGAGCAATCGGCAGATTATATAAGGCAGGTACCATATCAATAACCGAGGATGGAATCCGGTCCTTGAAATAATACCTGCCTATGTTAATTCATCCTTATTTACCATCGTTCTTATTAAGATAACGCATCCGAGGATTCTCTTTGGGATCTTTTTGTCTTTGAACCGGCCTTTCCGGTTGCTTATAAAGATTGGATAAGCCATTGGTCAACTTATCCTTGCAGGCTTTGCAGAAACGTCCTGTCTTAATCGTTACTCCGCAGCCCTCACAGTCAATTCCGATCATGGAATCCTCGGCAAAGGATAATCTCTCTTCACGAATCCATTGTTTAATCTGAGAGATGGATACTTCCATTTCATCAGAAACCTCCTGCATATCGCACCTCGGATGATCATAGACGTAGGACTTGACCTCCTCAAATTTTAGGTCAAGTGCTTTCGCGCAGGATGGACACAGGGGAGGTCCGGATAGATAATTGAAGAGTTTTCCGCAACCTTTACAATTCCTTACTTCCATATACTTTCCTCCTTCGTGTAACAGTAACTGGTTAATAACCTCTACCTATACAGAGTGTCACAAAATAAACTTCCTTTACCCCATGCTCCAGAAGTACTCCGGTACAGGCCTCTATCGTGCTCCCGGTAGTATAGATATCATCTACCAGAATAATTCTGTTCAAACCTTTTTTGTATCTCTTCGCTTCCCGTACGTTCATACAGAAGGCTTCCTTAAGATTCTCAAGCCTTTCCTTATCATCCAGTTGTTTCTGCGGCAGCGTCTTTTTCACTCTGGTTAACAGCTCGGACAGTACAGGGATTCCAAGCTGCTTCCCGATTCCTCTGGCTAGGATGTCCGCCTGGTTATACCCCCTGACCTTATATTTTGATCTGTGAATCGGAACCGGTACCAGGGCATCCGGAGCCAATTTTCGGATGCTCTCCCCATACCGACGGACCAGCTCTTCCAGATAGAACCCGGCATTTTCCTTCTTGTTTCTATATTTATAGTCCGCTATGGAATCCTTCATGACAGAATCATAAACCCAGACGGAGAAGCCCCTGACATACCGGAAGGCTTTCCTCTCACAGTCGCTGCAATATTCCTGTTCTTCAAACTCTACCGGTTTGCTGCACTTTTTACAGCGCGGTTCTTCGATCAACCGGAGCTGTTCCCGGCACCCGCCGCAAATCCTCTGCCCCTTCGGAACAACGATCTCGCGACATACAGGACACCTGACGGGATACAGCATATCGATCAGATATTGTAACAAATGAATCCGCCCCTCCGATATTCCTTAAGAAAATAACCTTACAGGATAAACACCCTGGTCTACCAACGCTCTGACAGACCTTACAACCTTCTCTTTATCCTCTTTATAGGTGACGCCGAACCAATGATCGGAGGTCTTCAGAACCTGAACCGTTGCCTCCCCCTTCTTCACCAGATTACCTACAAATTCGGGAAGTAAAAATTCCTTCTTAATATCGTTTTCAGGAATAGTCGATAAAAACTCGATGAACCCATCCTGTAATTTATCAAACAGATCTGACTGGAAGCCCCACATATTCATTGATACAGCACTATTCAGTTCAATTCTTATCTCAGCTCCCGAGCTATCCTTAGCAGCCGCATGGTCTCCCCTCGGAACAATTCCGGAGGTTTCCGTGATTTCAGAAAGCTTACCATCCTCTCCAATCCTGCAGACACCCCTGGTTACTGCACCGTTCTCACTTAAGGTATTACCAAGAATAAATCCTGCCATGCAGTAATCCCCCGGAGCCTGATGACCGGAATTCAAATATTCATAGATTCTTTTAAACCCTTCTTTACCGTAATAATCATCCGCATTGATTACCGCAAAGGGTTCCTTAACAACATCCTTGCAGCATAAAACAGCATGTCCGGTACCCCAGGGCTTCGTCCGGTCCAAAGGTTTGGTAAAGCCCATCGGTAAAGCATCCATCTCCTGGTACACATATTCCACCTGAACATGTCTTTCTATTCTATTTCCGATGATTTCTTTAAAGTCCTTTTCCAAATCCTTTCGGATGATAAATACCACTTTGTTAAAGCCTGCCTCCAGCGCATCATAGATGGAGTAATCCATGATAATCTCACCACTGGGTCCAACCAGTTCGAGCTGTTTAATTCCTCCACCATATCTGCTGCCAATTCCAGCAGCCATTACAACCAATGACGTGTCTGACAAAGTATTCTCCTCCAATCATATATTCATAACCTAAACTTATATCCATATAAGCTTCCTATAGGAAAAGTAAGGATATGCTTCTCGTAACCATAAAGTAATTATACCCTAATTTCCATTTTATTGCACTACTTTTTTGCCCATACCAAGGTTTATGGCAGATTCAGCAGAATTCTCCTTTATTATTCTGCTGCTCCCTCCCAAATTATTCGTTATCTCAGCTCTTTGATCCGGTCGTGCAGACCCGAATACCTATTCTGTTCGTTCTTATTATCAATCATGAACTTAACCATGGAATCACTTCCAACAATCGTAACACAGCTTTTTGCTCTGGTCACTGCCGTATAGAGAAGGTTCCGGTTAAAAAGAAGCCTAGGTCCATCTAAAATCGGGAGAATGACCGCCGGGTATTCACTGCCCTGAGATTTGTGAATTGTCACGGCATAAGCCAGCTCTAGCTCTTCCAGTTGCTTGAAGCTGTAATCCACCAATCGGCCATCATCAAACTCAACAATCAGATGCTCGGAGAACAGATTAATCTCCTTGATAATTCCGGCATCCCCGTTAAATACTCCCGTTCCCGATTGCATTGTAATTCCGTATCTACTCTTAATCTCCCAGGTAAGCTGATAATTGTTCTTGATCTGCATTACCTTGTCTCCCTCGCGGTAGATATTCTGGTGATATTCCTTTTCCCGCTTATCCGGAGCGGGTGGATTAAGTGCCTGCTGCAGTACCGCATTCAGCCGTTCAACTCCCAGTTCGCCCTTTCTCATAGGGGTCAGGACCTGAATATCAAAGGGAGTCGCATTCACATAGTTCGGTAGCTTATTCTTAATGAGGTTAATCATGACCGCTGTGATGATATTGGATTCCTCCCTCTTTAAGAAGAAGAAATCATTGCTCTTATTGTCCAGACTGATCTGTTCCCCGGCATTGATCTTATGAGCATTTACGATAATGTCACTACCGGCTGCCTGCCGGAATATCTTTGTCAGCTTAACGACATTAAAACTGTGCGATTCGATGATATCCTTCAGTACATTTCCCGGGCCCACACTGGGCAGCTGATTCACATCGCCAACCAATATCAATCTTGTTCCGACAGAAATTGCTTTTAGGAGTGCATGCATCAGGCTGATGTCCACCATGGACATCTCGTCTATAATGATTACATCCGTTTCTAGCGGATTTGTCTCGTTACGTTCAAAGGTAAACTTATTCTCCTGTTCCTCGGATAGTTTGGAAAGTTCCAGCAGACGGTGAATGGTCTTGGCTTCCTGTCCGGTAGTATCCGTCATTCTCTTCGCAGCCCGTCCTGTGGGTGCGGCCAGTAATAGCTCCATCCCCTCTGATTCAAACAGCTTTATAATCGCATTGATGGTAGTTGTCTTCCCCGTACCGGGACCACCGGTAACAATCAGCAGCCCATTTCTGATCGCTTCTTTCACTGCAATTCGCTGATGCTCCTCCAGTTCAATCTCAAACTGCTGCTCAATCCTCGCCAGTCTGGTGTCTATATACTCCTCCTTCAGATTATGGCGGATATTCAGGTCATGAAGCATCCTTGCCACATTCAACTCCATATAATAGAATACAGTGGAATAGATATGGTTATCTTCCTCGCAAGGCTTAACAATCAGCTTCTTCTCGATGCTTAAGGCAGTGAGCTGTCTCTGAAGGCTCTCGTCGTCCGCCTGTAACAGATTCTTTGCTCTTAAGATAAGCTCCTGCTCCGGCAGATAGACATGTCCGTCGTTGCCTGCCTGTAGCAGGGTATAGAGGATTCCAGCTTTAATCCGGTAATCGGAATCGTTCCCGATTCCTACGCGGCGTGCAATCTCATCTGCAGTCTTAAAGCCCACCCCTGTGATGTCCTCAGCTAGTCGGTAAGGATTTTCCTTCAGGATATCGTACATCCGAGCTCCGTATTCCTGATAAATCCTAACCGCCAGGTTTCCGCTGATATTATATTTCTGGAGGAACATCATGGCATTACGCATGTCCCTCTTATCTTCAAACTGACGATAAATCTCGATGGCCATCCGTTCACTGATGCCCTTGACCTCCGCCAGCCTGCCGGGGTCCTCGACAATGATCCGGAAGGTTCCTTCACCGAATTTCTTAACGATTCTGGCTGCCAGGGCGTTACCAATTCCCTTGATGGCTCCGGAGCTTAAGTATCTCTCGATGGAGTGGACATCCTCCGGCTCCTTAATCTCATAGCTCTCCATGATAAATTGTTCCCCATAAACCGGGTGCTCACTGTAATTACCGAAGGCCAGTATAAATTCCCCTTCGCTGATCAGGGTAAAGCTGCCGACGCAGGTAAGCTCCTCCTCATCTACCTTAAGACTTAGTACCGTGTATCCGTTTTCTTCATTCCGAAAAACGATTCTTTCCACATAGCCTTCCACCCTCTCGGCCATCCCTTCACCTCCTTTACAGTCTCCTTCAAATTCATTCCTTTTTCATGCTGCATGACCGACAGAGCATGAATCGGTATTTTTTCTCACTTATTCCGCTTCGCAATAAAGAAAATGCCATTCCGAACAAAGGCCCCAAAACGGCTCTGTTCAAAATGACATTGAAAGTTTATATTTCAGCCTTAACCATCTATGTATGTTGATACCCGTCTGATATCAATGCCTACCTATAATAACAGGCTTATGTATTTCTTTTCATGGCCTCATACAGCATCTGAGCTAGCCCGAGTCCCTGGCCTTCTGTTGCTTTCTCTGCATAATCCTCATAAAGCATATCACCGAACTGCTCCAGATAATCATTTTTATCCTCTTCAGTGTGAACCGATTTCCTCATCTCCTTCATCACCTGCTCCAGAAGATAGGCTTCGAAGCTTTTACAGACCTCCATGAGTTCTTCATCAGTCGCATTATTATTTTGGAGCTTTTCCTTCAACTGATCCGTTTTAGCGGTCTCTTTGTTCATCCCTGCTGCTGATAGAAACTGGGATTCCGATCCGATTGATATTGCCATCGTTTACTCCTTTCTGATAGCCGGAAGCTTCATAGACATCCATACTTCCCTCTTCCGATGCTACCATGAGGTTACCTTAAGTTATTTGCCTGCTGAAGCATCTCATCCGTAGCCGTAATAATCTTAGAGTTCATCTCATAAGCACGCTGTGCTACAATAAGGTTTACCATCTCATCCACTGCCTGAACATTGGAGCCCTCAAGATAACCCTGACGAAGCTTACTCTTATCCAAGGCGGGATCATCATTTTCTAATCTCGCAGCGCCGGAGGCACCGGTCTCCCGAAGCAGGCTGTTGGACATCTTCTCAAGGCCGCTGGGATTATTGAACTGTGCAATACCAACTGTTATGCCGATAGGAACGGCTGAACCGGTTTCATCCGGATAACAAAGCTGTCCGCTCTCATTAATCGTTATTTCTGAAGCATTGTACGTATTATCAATTACAATCGGCTGACCGGCGGTATCCAACAAGGAATAGCCGTCCGAGGTCGCTATGGTCATGCCATTTGTCCCATTAGCCAGTCCGAAGGAACCATTTCTGGTATAGGCCGTTCCTCCGTCAGGAGTACGTACCATGAAAAAGCCCTTACCCACAATCGCAAAATCATAATCATTCCCGGTCTCCTGCATGATACCCTGGGTATATTGGGAAGTGATTGCGGAATTCCGTACACCAAGTCCAACCTGGATGCCGGAGGGTTTCGGATCGCCATTGTTATCATATGCCTGCTCCTGTATCGTCTGATACAGTAAGGATTTAAATTCTGCTGTTTCCTTCTTATAACCTGTCGTATTGATATTAGCCAGGTTGTTGGAAATTGTGTCTACATTCATCTGTTGCGAAATCATACCGGACGCTGCCGTCCACAGGGATCTCATCATATCATTTCCTCCAATTTACCGGACTGTTTCCTACTTATACCCTTCCAACGGAATTCGCCGCAAGGTCCAGAGTCTTATCCACGGACTGCATTACCTTCTGGTTCGCTTCATAAGCTCTAGTGATGGTAATCATCTCAACCATCTCTGCAACTACATTCACATTGGATTGCTCTGTGAAGCCCTGCCTTACAGTTGCTTCGGCAGGAATCTGGGTTACCCCCTCCACGGTCTGATACATTGTATCACCTGATTTTATCAGATAATTGTAATCCTCAAAATCCGTAAGCAAAAGGCTGTCAACATATTCTCCATTTGCATATACGGCTCCGGTCTCATCTATCTTGACCTCAGCAGCATCCGCAGGAATGATAAGCTCTCCGCCCTCGCCCATCAGGTGATTTCCATCTGCGTCCACGATATGACCATCCTTTGTCATGGTAAAAGAACCATTTCGTGTGTATTTTATACTCTCATTTCCAGCCTTATCCGTCACGGACATCGTAAAAAAGCCTTTACCCTCTAAGGCCATGTCGTAGGTTTTATCTGTCTGCCTTAATGACCCCTGGCTGTAGCTGGTATAAACCTCTCCCAGCTTTACTCCGAGACTCATGCTGCCGATGGGGCGATCATTATATGCTTCTGAATCATCCCTTATTTTAATCGTCAGCATCTCATCAAAGGACTGGTTTGTAACATTTTCTTCTTTGTAACCTACGGTAGCAGAATTTGCAAGATTATTAGCGATGATATCCAGCCTTTTCTGCTCATTTGCCATTCCTGTGTAAGCTGTATATAATCCTCTTACCATACCTATCTGCTCCTTCCAACATATAACTTATTGATTCTTTAATCCCAAACCTGCTATAACCCGGAAGAACAAGGTGTGAGTGCCTCTGCACGAACATCGTTGTTCTTCCCAAGAATTTTGGCTCTTTCAAAATTCTTTAATCCTAAACCTACTATAACCCAGAAGAACAAGGTGTGAGTGCCTCTGCACGAACATCGTTGTTCTTCCCAAGAATTTTTGATACCTACCCTTCGAATTAGTTTGTGCCGAGGAAAACGCAGGCACAAACTTCTAAGTGCGAATTAACGTTATTCGTTAATTCACACTAATCCCTTTTACCGCTTAAAAACTCAACAAATTTACCGGTTCCGATCGCAACTGCCGTCATAGGATCTTCGGCTGTCATCGTGGTGATTCCGGTTTTCTCTTCAATCAATTCCTCAAGGCCATATAAGAGGCATCCGCCGCCGGTTAATACAATACCACGGTCAGCGATATCAGCTGCAAGCTCCGGAGGAGTCTTCTCAAGAACACTGTGAACTGCTTCCACTATCTGAGACGTCGTCTCTCTCAAGGCTTCCTCTGTCTCCTCGGAGGTTACAGCGATTGTCTTGGGAAGTCCGGTTACAAGATTACGCCCTCTTACCTCCATGCTCACGGACTCGGGTCTGCGGTATGCTGAACCAATCTTTATCTTGATATCCTCTGCGGTTCTTTCACCAATCAGGAGGTTGTGCTTCTTTCTCATATATCTTACGATGGCATCATCGAAATCATCGCCTGCAATCTTCACAGAGGTGCTGACTACAGTACCTCCCAAAGAGATTACAGCGATATCCGTGGTTCCGCCGCCGATATCTACGATCATATTACCACAGGGTCTTGAGATATCAATACCGGCTCCGATTGCTGCTGCGATAGGCTCCTCGATGATAGCAACCTCTCTTGCTCCTGCCTGGTAGGTAGCATCCTCAACAGCCTTCTTCTCAACCTCAGTTACTCCGCTGGGTACACAGACGCTGATCCTGGGCTTTCTGAATCTCTGCTTGCCCACAGCCTTCTGAATGAAATATTTCAGCATCTTCTCAGTAACAGTATAGTCAGAAATTACACCCTGTCTTAGCGGTCTCACAGCCACGATATTGCCCGGTGTTCTTCCTAACATCAGTCTGGCTTCTTCACCGATTGCCTTAATCTTATTCGTATCCCTGTCAAAGGCTACAACCGAGGGCTCCTTTAAGACAACGCCCTTACCTTTTATATAAACTAATACACTTGCTGTCCCCAAATCAATTCCAATGTCACTTCCCAACATCTTGAAACTCCTTTCCCTTCCGTCTATAACGGATCTACCTGAAATAATAAAATATTTAAGTCCATTACCTGATGTCATAGATATGCACTTCAGCTATCGATTATAGCTTTTTTGCAATATAAAGTTACATTCTATAAACTGCAATGATAAAGTCTCTGAGATTTCTGTTCGTGTGGGTTTATCAATGTCCTTCTATATTTTCTTCCAATACTCGGTAACTTAAACATACTTGCTTATATTATATCTTCTTTTCTTGCAATATTCAAAGGAAATTTTAAAAACTTTTGATTCTCGCCAAAAGTCTACAGATGAAATCAGGTATTGTCTGTGAACCGCTAAAAACCTTGATTTGTACCGATATTATCGGCATAATGTCAATATTACTTTAGGACATAGGATGAATAGTGGAAAACCTACCTTTTTAATATATTATTTATTATTATGGATATAAAAAACCCCAGAAGCCGAAGCTTCTGGGGGAAAATCTACATTTCTTGCAATAATAATCAAAGATTACTCAATGATAGTAGCAACCTTACCGGATCCTACAGTTCTTCCACCTTCACGGATAGCGAAGCCTAAGCCCTGCTCCATAGCGATAGGATGGATTAACTCGATGGACATCTCGATGTTATCACCAGGCATGCACA
>JAEZHX010000204.1 GCA_023436765.1 Bacillota bacterium | reverse complement strand
AGCCCGAGAAGGCGGGGGATTACCTGTACGGGGGTTATACCCTGCGCTTCGCTCCCCTCTCCGGGAGCACGGACCCGAAGGGATGGACCGGAAAGCTGTCCGATCAGGGAACGCTGAACACTTCGTTCACCATTCTTGGACATATGCAGTCCGGTTCCCCTAACCGGGTAGAATTATTTGCACCCGGTGAGGATACTCCTACCCTGACTGTTCCCTACAAGGTCTCCTACCCTACCACGACGATCCTGCTTAAAAGTACCGGTGAGAAGGAACTGCTTCCAACTGCTCCGCCTGATGAGGCAGACACCGATCTTCCTGCCGATACGGCTGAATTCGCCTGGGTGCTTGTGGATACAGTGAATTATGACGGTAAGGATTATGTGAATGAAACCAACAGTGGCGGAATATACGAAGTGAGCGCAAGCTCCGCTCCCGGAAGCTACAGTTATACCTGGAAATACCTCGGTGATACGGATACCTATTATGATCCGCCGATTCTGAACGGGGAAAACAGCACCTCCACCTGTACCTTCTCAGTGCCTCCATCCATCATACAAGGCGGTGAAACAGTCACTCTGTCCATGAACCTGGCTTTCGGATCACAGAATCTTTCCTATTACACTGACAAGGCTGCTGCCTCGGCAGATTTTGATGAATGGAATACGGAGCCGGGCTACTCTTCAGGAGCTTCGACCTCCTTTACAAACAAGGAAGGAAAGGACTATTTCTCGATTGATACTTATGAAACAGTCCAGGTATACTCTGTCAGTGAGACTCTGACAGCCTCTGCCCCATCCGGGCAGAAGGAAGGGGATAAGATTGCACTAAGGACATTATTCCATGGAGCGAAGCAGGGAACCAGCTACATCTATGAATGGAAGCCAATCTCTTGAAGAACCTTTCGATCAGACTTAGTCCAAAACCATAGTACCATGCGAACTTGCTTGTTCACTTAGCTTTGTTTGCGCGTGAAAAAAGCCGGCCGGGAACCCCCGACCGGCTTATTCTCATGATAAAAGAATTCCTGCATGGTGGTATTCATCCCACACTATGCATTCTGCTGCATAATATAATATCTTCCCTTCGGGATAATAAAGGGAGAACCGGAAACCGGATCCCTCATTACGGTACAGCTCAGACCAAAGACCTGATTTATCAGCTCTTCCGTGATTACCTCGGCAGGAGCCCCCTGGGCAACCAGCTTCCCTTTCTTCACCGCAAAGATATGGTCAGCATATCGGGCGGACAGGTTGATATCGTGGAGTACCATTACGATGGTGGTTCCTCGCTTGCGGTTCAGATCCGTCAGTAAATCAAGAATTTCAATCTGATAGGTGATATCAAGATAAGTCGTAGGTTCATCAAGAAGCAGGATATCCGTCTGCTGGGCTAACGCCATGGCGATCCAGACCCTCTGTCGCTGTCCTCCCGAAAGCTCATTTACACTTCGATTGGCCAGCTCTGTGATCCCCATAATATCCAGGGCTTCCTCCACTGCTTCATAATCCTTTTTTTCCATTCCTTTTAAGAAGGTATGATAGGGGAATCGACCCCGGGCAACCAAATCCGATACAGCAATTCCATCCGGTACAATCGGAGATTGGGGGAGTAATCCTAAAAGCTGCGCTAAATGCTTGGAGGGATAGTTTTTGATCTCTCTGCCATCCAGAAGGATTCTTCCAGAATCCGGATGTATCAACCTGGATAGTGTTTTCAGCAGAGTAGATTTACCCGAAGCATTTGCTCCGACTATGACACTGATTTTACCGCTTGGGATCACGATATCAACATCATCAATAATGATTTTATTATCATATCCTGCCACTAAATTACCGGCTTCCAATCTTCTTGCATCCATCATACCGATCCTCCTGTTCGATTCATTCTGATTAATAAGTAAAGCAGATAAGGCGCCCCTAATATTCCTGTGATAATCCCGACCGGAAAACGTGTATCGAACAAAAACTGCCCAATCAGGTCCCCTCCAAGTATTAAAACAGCACCAACAAGACCAGAGGGTAGTATATTTGAGGTTCCAAGACCTACAAGCCTGCCTGCTATCGGACCGGCCAGAAAAGCCACAAAGGATACAGGCCCTGTAACTGCTGTCGCAAAAGCAATCAGCGCTACCGCGCTCAGCATCAGTAACAACCGGATTTGGTCCGTTTTTAAACCAAGAGCTATCGCTGAATGTTCTCCCAGCTCCAGTATTTTCAGGTGCTCTCCCAGAAATATCAGAATAGTCCCAAAGACAAGAACCACGAAAGCAAGCTTAGGGATCCCCTTCATCTGCATCCCATTTAGACTACCGCTGAGCCAGCGGAGGGCTGCAGGCACATCATACTGATTGGCTCTAAGTAGCAAATAGGATATTGCCGCACTTAGCATCGCCTGTATCCCTATTCCAATCAGGATCAGCCTGCCTCCGGAAAAATTCCCTCCCTTGGAGAGAATATAAATTAACACAGCAACGAGAATTCCTGAAATCACTGCAGCGATGGAGACCACCGGACCGCTCAGCTTAAGGATAAGAATACAGAATACTGCTGCCACACCGGAACCGGAGGTAATACCTATGATATCCGGACTGGCTAAGGGATTCCGGAGCATGGACTGAAAGGTATTCCCCGCCATTCCAAAGGCCAGACCTACCAGCAATCCGGTCAGCATTCTAGGCAACCGCAATGTACCTATGGCAAAGGTGGCACTCCCCATCTGTTCTCCCATCAGAACCCTGATCACTGTAAAAGCTGAGTAATTCGTATTGCCTAGAATTAGCATCGCAAGGGAAAGGATCAGTGTTACTGCTGCCAGGAACAGTGTCACCGCAATCCAGCGGCGTTTCCTATTCGCATATCCCTTTCTTATCATATTGCTTTGTTCCATCATAATGCTCGCTCCTTTGATCTCCTGGCAACGATGATCAGAATTGGCGCTCCAAAGAAGGCAGTGATTATACCTGACTCAAGCTCACCCGGATTACCGATAAGCCTCCCGACAATATCCGATATGGTTAAGAGCATCGCTCCACCTGCTGCTGACAAGGGCACGAGCATTCTTAGATCCGGTCCGCACAGGAGGCGTATCGTGTGAGGAATCATCAGACCCACAAATCCAATCGGCCCGGCCAATGCAGTCGTCGCCCCGCAAAGAAGAACACCGGCGAACGCTCCTATGATCCGGATCATACCGGTGCGTACCCCTAATCCTGTGGCGATATCATCACCCAGGGCCATTGCATTTAAAGCTGGTGTTGTAAGTACAGCGATTGCAATACCTGTAATCAGAAATGGCAATACAGAAACAATCCCTTCCCAGGTTGCGCCGCTGACACTTCCCACCTGCCAGAAGCGGAAGGAATTCATTACTTCGGTTCTGGGAAGTATTACAGCACTTACTAAGGAAGACAGGGCAGCGCTGGTCGCTGCTCCAGCCAAAGTAAGTTTGATCGGAGTTGCACCTCCATAGCCCAAGGAACCTATCCCATATACAAAGATTGCCGTAACCGCAGCACCTGCCAAGGCAAACCATATATACTGGCTCGCTGTGCTGATACGGAAGAAAGCAATCCCACATACCACAAATAAGGAGGCCCCGGTATTCACCCCCAAAATGCTAGGGTCAGCGACCGGATTGCGGGTAATCGCCTGCATAATGGCTCCGGAGACTCCAAGAGCTGCACCGGCCAGAAGGCTGAAAACAGTTCGTGGAATACGTTCACGGACTACTAAGGCAGCAAATGCTGAATTTTCTTTATTGACAAGAGCATCCACCACTTCAGTTAATTTCACATACCGTGTCCCAAGTGCCAAAGAGGCAATCAGACACACCAGAATGCCTGCTATACTTACGCTAGTAAATATAATTATTTTTGATCGCTTCATTTTACTTGATCAGCCGCCTCACCTATTAAGCTTAAGTATTCATCAATCGTTGCAGGAATGGACAGTGCACTGGGGGTACCGGAGGCAGCCAATGGTGTTCCGTCTGTAATTAAAGCAACCGCACCGTTTTTGATAGCCGGAATCGTCCCCATCAGAGCATCTTCCTGTAAAGCCTTTAATAGTGCAGAATCTCCATAGCCTATCACAATATCCACATCCTTTAGAACCTCTGCATTTTCAGCGCTCATTTCCAGCGCGAAACTGGCGGAGTCCTCAGCCAGTGCCAATACACTATCGGGAAATTCCATACCCAAATCGGTTAAGTATGCTGCTCTGGGATCCGTAGGCAGGTAAACATAAAACTTTCCCAGATCCGAAGGATTAAAGTAGAAGAAGGCCGCACGCTTTCCTTTGATTTGAGGATAATCGGTTAGTTTATCCGCAATCAGCTGTTCCAGATTCTTGACGAGCTGCTCGCCTTCAGCCTTCCTTCCCATCCCGGAAGCATCCATAACAATCTGATCCCTCCAGTAGGTCTGCCATGCCAGAGTGGGATAAGCCACTACCGGAGCAATTGCACTTAATAAGTCATACTCCTCCTGCGTTATTCCTGAATAAGCAGCTAGAATAATATCCGGGCGGGCATCACTGATTGCTTCATAGTCCAATCCATCCGTATCATTAAATAATGTGGGCTGATCTACACCCAACTCCTGATATGCCTGTAAGGTCCAGGGTAATAATCCGCTGTCATCGGTCACACCGTAGTTGGCCTTTGATACTCCTACCGGAACTACTCCCAAGGCAAGAGGGACGTCCTGATTGCCCCATGATATAGTAGCAATCCGTTCAGGCTTCTCCTCTATTACAGTTTCACCAAAAGCGTGCTTTATGGTAATCGGGTACTCTGTTGTCACTTGACTTGTATCTTGATTTTCTTCAATAACAGACTCAGCATCTGGAGTCATCGTTACTTCCGGGGAGTTTCCTACATTGTCTGCACCTGTAGCAGAGTCTTGGTAATTAGAACAGGCTGTTAAGGTGATTGCCATTGTAACTAGTAAAATGGATGCTAATTTTCTGAAATGCATATGTACTCTCCTTTTCTTGACGAAGCAAATAGCCTTATGATTATATTTCTCTTCCTGTCAATGAAGGATTTGGTTCCGCTTCGTCTAATTCAAGAGTTTACTTCAATTAAGATTTCTTGTCAAGTTATTTGATATTGATTATCAATATTAATTAAATATAAGGCAAGACCTCCCGCTAAATCAGCCTTTACGACGGTAGCAAAACGATTTATGTTTCCATTAACAGCCTCCAAGTCCGGCGGATCTAATTAAGGCAATCCGGTTGATATTCGCGATAGGGAGTATCCCATACCCAATAAATGAAAGAGATGATTGATAATTTTGTACAAGGGGAGTAGATTTCATAAGCGGCATCTGTTATGATTAGTAATTACAGAGTTAAAGTATAAAATAACGAGGGAAACACATGAATTCAGATCAAATAAAAGATAATTCACAGAAGCATCAGAGACGTATCAGATACAACGGTACTCATCCAAAGACTTATAAAGAGAAGTATAAGGAACAGCAGCCGGAGAAATATGCCGAGACAGTGGCTAAGGTAATTCAGAAGGGAAGCACTCCTGCCGGGATGCATCTTCCTATTTGCGTCAAAGAAATACTGGAAATTCTGCAGATTACACCGGGACAGACTGGTTTGGATGCAACACTGGGTTATGGAGGCCATACCCTTGAGATGCTTAAGTGCCTGGATTCCAAGGGGCACTTATATGCAATCGATGTGGACCCCATCGAATTGCCCCGTACCCGAGAGCGTCTGGCTCGCCTGGGTTATGGTTCGGAGATTTTAGAAATCAGACAGATGAATTTCTCAGATATAGATCAAATCTCCTCGGAAGCAGGACCTTTTCAATTTATTTTGGCTGATTTAGGGGTTTCATCGATGCAGCTCGATAATTCAGATCGTGGTTTTTCCTTTAAGTTTGAAGGTCCGCTGGACCTAAGACTTAATCCGGAAAAGGGCGAGCCTGCTTCAAGTCGTCTACGGGATATGTCTTATGATGAGCTGCAGGGCATGCTGGTAGAAAATGCCGATGAGCCCTATTCCGCCGAAATCGCCCGTGCCATTGTGACAAAGCTGAAAAAAGGTGCCAAAATAACAACCACAACAGAGCTTAGGGATATGATAACAGAAGCCTTGAAAAAGATACCTAAAATCAGTGACGAGGATATTAAAAAATCCTGTCAGCGGTGCTTTCAGGCATTACGGATTGATGTCAATGATGAGTTTGAAGTGCTGGATAGTTTTCTGGAAAAGCTTCCCGATGCTCTCGCTAAAGGAGGACGGGTCGCTATCCTTACCTTCCATTCCGGTGAAGACCGCCGTGTTAAGAAATCCTTTAAATATTTTCTAAACCAAGGCATCTATAGCGAAATAGCACCTGATCCAATCCGTCCATCTGCTGAGGAATGCTACAGCAATGGACGTGCCCGTTGTGCTAAACTGCGCTGGGCAGTGAAAGCATAACTATTACAAAATGCGCAGCTGGCAAGCTGCGCATTTTCATTACCTTTATCCTATCCTTGTCTTTTTGATCTATACTATTTGCTTCTGTACTTCATTGCCAAGCCTTTCAGAAAGTTTCTGGCATATCTGTCACCACATTCCTTATAATTACGTTGTCCTTCTCTTCGTAATACAGAACTTAACTCACTGTTTGACAAATTTACGCCAGCTGCTTTCAGAATATCAAGCATATCCTCACTTGTAAGTGAAAGCGCAATCTTTAATTTCTTCAGTAAGATATTATTTACATGTTTATTTTCTTTTATCATAAAAGCCTGTTTTTCCGGCTTACCTGGCTCTGGTTCCTGCTTCCCCCGTCGAAGAAGAATAAAACCATTCAAAAAAGACTCAAGCATGAAGTTATTACATTTTTTCATCTCATCATTGGCGATAAATTCCTCCTCCGAATCTATTTCACTGCCTTTTTGGGGCTTCAATAGCATTCGCTGCAGATCCTCTCTCGTTACCGTTATGCCACCGAGTTCAAAAATTTCGAGCATCTCTATCTCTTTCATATCCAAAGCATATCTTAGTCTGATCAATATATCGTTATTATTCATAATATCCTTTCTTAAATATGAATTTGTGAAAGCCTGAACCACTTTACGGGAGGGCAGTTACGAATGATTAACAGCCTCAAATACTCTGGCAGCGGTCGTTTTATCAAGGTCGTTCAGGCACCTTTGATATTCCTCCCAATCATCCATATGCTCTATGCTTTTCTGAAAGATAATTGTCTCCAGCTTCTTTCTGATTTCATGAATATTCTCATATCTGCTGCTGTCGGGTTCATTCTTAAGCACGCTCAGAGTAAGACCTAACGCTTCTGATACGCTGTTCTTATCATATTGCTTGCTCAATGCTTCCTCCACGGGAAGGAAGGTCTCACCCGATAAGGAACCGTCCTTTTCCAAACCATTTCTGATCAACGATTTGGTATATCCTACGATACAGTGATTCCCGAGACAATGCCCACAGGTTCCCTCACCCAGACAGATATTATTGACCTTCTTCTCCGTCTGTCGATAGTAATGATATAGCTCTCTTGATTTTACTCTAAATAAAGACTCGATTCCGAGCCTGCTTCTTCTGATCATCGGTCTGATCAAGATAATTAGCAGGACTGCTATGACTACAATAAAAATTGTAACATTTTGCAGGGTGATATACTGACCAGGCACGGTTTGATAAAGCTTGCTTACACCAAAGAACATAAACACAGCCGATGCTATTAATTTAATAGCGTTTTCAGGTATTTTATCTCCTATTTTTTTACCTATGAATATACCGATTCCTCCGGTGACAATCATCCCCAAGACGGTACCGCATAGAATAAAGACAGGGTATGCAGCATCGGTAGCTAAGGTTATCGCTGTCAGCTGTGTCTTATCACCCAGTTCTCCGATAAAGAAGGCTAAAGCCACCGTTACAACCGGTCCGGATTTAGCTTTGTGCTCTTCCTCCTTCTCCTCCCCATCGTCGGACTTTAAGGTCCAAAGTGAGAATCCGACAAAGGCAAACCCGGCAATAATCTGGATCGTATTAATCGGAATAAAGTTTGATATATAGCTGCCCAGCATAACCGCCAATCCGTGATTTAGGAATGCACCGAAGAAGATACCCAGCAACACTTTTTTGACAGGATATCTGGTCGCAAAAGCCATTGCCAGTATTTGTGTCTTGTCCCCCATTTCCGCAACAAAAATAAGAGTAAACGCCTTGATAAGTTCCTGCAACATTGTCTTTCACCTCGTAGTTTATTTTATCAGCAAAAAGCGAGACAGATAGATTAATAAACCATTCTGAATGGCTTACTAATCTAAAAGTCTCGCTCCTTTAAGTAACTCTTAAAGTAAATAAAACCAGGATTTCTCCAGTATGTTGATTTTATTTTGGTTAGCCCGCAGCTACTCCCCTTTAGAACTATCCATAATTTATCACATATCATCATGAATGTCAACAGGTGAGGTCAAAGGGAGCAGGGTTTACTTTAAACTCCTGTAGACTTAATTGAGGGTTTTGGTTTGGAGATTACGTCAAACCAAAACCCTCCTTTAGCTTATGAACATTGCCCACTGCAATTACTATGAAGAATACATAGTGCCTTCATCCTTCCGATGTAAAGGAAGGTGATAAGGATTATTTAAAATAGATTATATTGCTATTATACTGTGTTCCGTCCCATTCCGTATAAGCCAGCTTCTCGCCGGATA
>JAEZHX010000103.1 GCA_023436765.1 Bacillota bacterium | reverse complement strand
GAGCGGATTCCTCCTGTTTGAAAGCCCTCCGGACTCTCTCTTCTACATCAGAAGCCAACTGTAAGTTGGCTTCGATGCACATTTCTTTGATATTTTTCGTAATTTCATCGGTATGGATGGTTCTCATTCACTAACCTCCGTTAATAAGCACACTGGAAGAACAAGGAGTGAGCCCACTTGTGCGAAACTCCGCCGTTCTTCCCAAGAATTCCATGTTTTTGGAATTCTGTACCTCCATATTGATTCCAATTCCCATGGATTCCGGTCCTTTCGGAATCCTTTACCTCCGTAATTAGCACACCGGAAGAACAAGGAGGAGTCTGCTTGTATTAATTCCCCTTGAATTCCTGCGCAGAAGCCTCATCCTCTATCTCAAGAGTTTCTTGAATTGCATTCAGCTCTTCCAGATATTCTTCCTCCGTCATATCTCCAATGGTTGCTGTACTTTCTTCAATCAATTCCTGTTCCAGGTTCTTGATGACCTCTTCTCCGGATGCGGCGTTATTGCTCTCTCTCACCTTAGTGACGCTGGCCACTGTAATATCCTTCTCGGAATCCAGTTCAATCAACTTAACCCCTGAAGTAATTCTTCCGAGAACAGAGATGTCATTTACCATCAGACGAATAATTATACCTCCTGTGGTGATCAGCATCACCTCATTACTCTCATTCACTGCCTTCACCCCGATCACATCACCGGTTTTATCTGTGATCTTATAGCATTTTACACCCTTACCGCCCCTGCGTTGCAGAGTAAACTCCTCTAAGGAGGTTCTCTTTCCCATACCGTTTTCCGATACAAAGAGCAGGTGGCTTCCCTGAGTATGAAGCTGCATCCCGATGACCTGATCATCATCCGACAATGTCATACCAATTACACCCATGGAGGTTCTACCGGTAGGCCTTACATCCCTCTCGTCAAAACGGATGCACATACCGTTCTTCGTCACCAGGAAAATTTCCTTCTGACGGTTGGTGGATTTTACTTCAATTAATTCATCATCCTCTCTCAGGTTAATTGCCTGAAGTCCGGACTTTCTGATATTCTCGTATTCCTTAATGGGGGTCTTCTTGACAATACCCTTATTAGTAGCCATGAACAGGAACCGATCATCCTTATATTCCTTAAGCGGAATAATGGCCGTGATTCTCTCTTCCGGAAGCAGCTGGAGCAGGTTAACGATTGCAGTTCCCCTGGCTGTTCTGCTGGATTCAGGTATCTCATAGGCTTTCAGCCGGTACACTCTGCCTTTATTTGTAAAGAACATAATATAATGATGGTTTGTGGTCATCAGAAGATCTTCGATAAAATCCTCCTCGATTGTCTGCATTCCCTTGATGCCCTTACCGCCACGATGCTGGCTCTTAAAATTGTCAACTGTCATGCGCTTGATATAGCCCAGCCTTGTCATGGCAATTACCGTGCTTTCATTCGGAATCAAATCCTCCATGGAAATATCGAACTCATCCGCTCCGATGGAGGTTCTTCTCTCATCTCCGTATTTATCTCTGATCAGAGTAATCTCTTCCTTGATCACGCCTAAGAGCTTCTTCTCATCTGCAAGGATTGCCTTATACTCCTCGATCTTTGCCATCAGCTCAGCATACTCAGTCTCAAGACGCTCTCTTTCCAGTCCGGTCAGAGCACGCAGTCTCATATCCGTGATTGCCTGTGCCTGAGCATCGGATAAACCAAACCTCTCAATTAAGCGTTCCTTAGCGATGCCGACATTCTGGGAGGAACGGATGATACTGATTACTTCGTCGATATGATCCAGGGCAATCAGTAAGCCTTGTAAAATATGAGCTCGTTCTTCTGCTTTATTCAGATCATACCGGGTACGTCTGGTAACAACTTCCTTCTGATGTTGCAGATAGTAGCTTAACATCTGGTGAAGATTTAAGATCCTTGGTTCATTGTTGACCAATGCCAACATAATAACGCCGAAGGTATCCTGAAGCAGGGTATGTTTATATAATTGGTTTAAGATTACATTTGCATTGACATCTCTTCTGAGTTCAATGACAATTCTCATACCTGTTCGATCCGATTCATCCCTGAGCTCTGTAATTCCATCAATCTTCTTATCCTTCACCAGTTCAGCAATCTTCTCAATCAGTCTGGCTTTATTGACCATGTAAGGAAGCTCTGTTACCAGTATCCTTGGCTTTCCATTCGACATGGTCTCTATCTCAGTTACGGCACGAACGCGAATCTTGCCTCGTCCAGTACGATATGCTTCTTCTATTCCCGATAACCCCAGAATCTGTGCTCCTGTGGGAAAATCCGGTCCTTTAATAATTTCCAGAAGTTCCTCAATCTCCGTCTCCCGGTCTTCTTCAATTTGGTTATCGATGATCTTCAGAACACCGTTGATAATTTCTTTCAGATTATGAGGAGGTATATTGGTTGCCATACCTACAGCAATACCGGAAGTTCCGTTTATCAGAAGGTTTGGAAATCTGGAGGGTAAAACTACAGGTTCCTTCTCCGTCTCATCAAAGTTCGGTGAAAAGTCTACCGTATCCTTATTGATGTCTGATAACATCTCCATGGAAATCTTGCTTAAGCGTGCTTCCGTATAACGCATTGCCGCAGCACCGTCACCGTCAACAGATCCGAAGTTCCCGTGGCCATCAATCAAAGGATACCTAGTAGAAAAATCCTGAGCCAGCTTTACCAATGCTTCATAGATGGAGCTGTCTCCATGGGGATGATATTTACCCATGGTATCACCGACGATACGGGCACATTTACGGTGCGGCTTATCGGGACCGTTATTCAACTCTATCATTGCATATAATATTCTTCTTTGTACCGGCTTTAAACCATCCCTTACATCGGGCAGGGCTCTGGCCGCAATTACGGACATGGCATAGTCGATATAGGATGTCTCCATTGTCTTCTTCAGATCTATGTCATGCACCTTATCGAAGATATTCTCTTCCATTCCTCTTCCTCCGTTATCAGCTTTGCTGACGCAAAACTGTCTCTATATGTTGCAGGTGAGTGGTATCAAGTAGTCCTGCAGGTTTATTCTGGATGGGTTATTAGATATCCAAATTCCTTACATACTTGGCATTGGCCTCAATGAACTCCCTTCGAGGCTCTACCTTGTCCCCCATCAGTGTCGTAAAAGTGATATCAATTTCAGAGGACTCCTCTTCATCCATCGTTACCCTTAAGAGAATTCTTTTCTCAGGGTCCATGGTCGTATCCCAAAGCTGTTCTGCATCCATCTCTCCAAGACCCTTATAACGCTGAATTTTGTTATTGCCGTCCCTGCCAAGCTCGATGAGGATCTGATTCAGCTCCTCGTCACTATAAGCATATTTCACTACTTTACCCTTCTCCACCTTATAGAGCGGCGGTTGTGCCAGGTAGACATAGCCCTGTTTAATCAGTTCCGGCATGAAGCGGTAGAAGAAAGTGAGTAGTAAGGTACTGATATGAGCGCCATCCACGTCCGCATCCGTCATGATGATAATCTTATGGTATCTGAGTCGTGATATGTCAAAGTCATCGGAGATACCTGTTCCGAAGGCAGTGATCATCGCTTTGATTTCATTATTGACCAATATTTTATCAAGACGGGATTTCTCCACGTTTAATATCTTACCACGCAGAGGCAGAATCGCCTGCGTTGCTCTGGATCTTGCTGTTTTAGCAGAGCCACCTGCAGAATCTCCCTCAACGATATAAATTTCACATTTGGATGGATCCTTTTCGGAGCAGTCGGCCAATTTACCGGGAAGGCTTGAGCCCTCCAGGGCAGTTTTTCTTCTGGTCAGATCCCTGGCCTTTCTGGCAGCATCCCTGGCCCTCTGGGCAAGAATAGATTTCTCGCATATCATTTTGGCTACAGCGGGATTCTGCTCGAGGAAGTAGGTCAGCTGTTCGCTGACAATTCCCTCAACTGCACCTCTGGCCTCACTATTGCCTAGCTTTTGCTTCGTCTGTCCTTCAAACTGAGGCTCGGGAATTTTAATACTTACGATAGCCGTCAGTCCTTCCCTGATATCTTCCCCTGTCAGATTCTGCTCATTATCCTTTAAGTATTTCTGCCCTCTTGCATAATCGTTGAAGGTTTTTGTGAGAGCATTTTTAAAACCAATTAAGTGAGTTCCACCTTCAGGTGTAGTAATATTATTTACAAAGCTATATACACCTTCTGTATAGGTTCCGTTATGCTGCATCGCAACCTCTACATATACCTCATCCCTCTGACCCTCGCAATAGATGATGTCTTGATATAGGGGATCTTTATGACGATTGAGATATTCTACATACTCCTTGATTCCACCTGCATAATGGAAAACTCTTTCCTTCACTTCCTCTTCTCGGATGTCAAAAAGTCTTATCTTTAAATTTTTGGTCAGGAAGGCCATTTCCCTCAGTCTCTGCTTTAAGATATCAAAATCATAGATTGTTTCTTCAAATATTTCTTTATCCGGAAGGAAGGTTACCTTCGTGCCGCGCTCTGTCGTCTCGCCAACCTCTTTCAGAGGGCAGACTACCTTACCCCTCTCATATCTCTGGAAATATTTTTTCCCATCAATACTGATTTCTACCTCAAGCCATTCAGACAATGCATTTACAACCGATGCTCCTACTCCGTGCAATCCCCCGGAAACCTTATATCCTCCACCTCCAAATTTGCCACCGGCATGAAGAATCGTAAAGACGACCTCTACAGCGGGAATACCCTTTTTGTGATTAATTCCGATCGGGATTCCTCGTCCATTATCAATTACGCTGACGGAATTATCCTGATTGATTGTTACGTCTATGGTATCGCAATAGCCGGCCAGTGCCTCATCCACCGCATTGTCTACGATTTCATAAACCAAATGGTGTAATCCCTTTGATGAAGTAGAACCAATATACATACCCGGTCTTTTTCTGACAGCCTCTAATCCCTCCAATATTTGAATTTGATCTGCACCATATTCGTTGCTCATAATAACCTCCTTATGCCCTTTCTTAAGCATTTACCTTTTCCTAGGCATCTGCCCGATAAGGCATTTCTCTATTTTGCAGGAATGATTTTAAGTAACCTGAGCTTATACCTGCCGTGTTTAGAAAGCTTGAATCACATACTTAATTTTCACTGATAACCTCTCCATCGGTAACATGAAAAATCTTATTATATTCAAACCTGTGGTTCACAAATTCCTCTAAGCCCGTACAGGTAATAATCGTTTGGATATCTCCGATGCTGTTTAATAAATGGTTTTGCCTGCTTCGGTCAAGCTCTGACAGGACATCATCCAAAAGAAGTACCGGATTCTCTTTTATCATGGTTTTCACTAACTGAATTTCTGCCAGCTTACAGGATAGAGCCGCTGTTCTCTGTTGTCCCTGAGATCCAAATCTGCGAATATCGATTTCATTTACGATAAAGGACATATCATCCCGATGGGGACCTGTATTCGTCATTTTTTGCGCCAGATCCTTTTCCGCAGTCTTTTGTAATTTTTCTTCCAGTTTATCCGCTCTGACATTGGGTTCATACTTCAGCAGTAATTCTTCCCTTTCTCCGGTCAGCCTTTTATGTATGGGCATAGTCAACTCATTCAGCTCCAGGATAAACTCCTGTCTGGAATTAATAATGTATCTCCCATGTTCTGCTAATTTAGAATCCCATAAGTATAGTGTTTCCAATAATTTCCTATTAAATCCGATTTGCTTTAATAAGTTGTTTCTTTGAGCAAGAGCTTTATTATAATTAGCCAAATGGTACAGATAAACCTTGTCCAGCTGGCATAATTCCAAATCCAAAAATCTCCTTCGTTCTCCGGGTCCATCCTTAATGATATAGAGATCCTCCGGCGAAAAAAACACAAGGTTCAACATACCAAATAACTCACCTTGTCTTTTAATCGGAATGCCGTCAATGGCAACTCCTTTGGCCTTATTTTTCTTTAAATGCAGATCAATCCGATGCGTTGTCTGATTCTTCTCAATCATAAGTCGGATATGGGCTTCATCCCTGCCAAATAGGATGAGTTCCCTATCCTTGCTGCCCCTGTGAGATTTTGTTGTTCCTCCCAGATAGACAGCTTCCAGAATATTGGTTTTTCCCTGGGCATTTTCCCCATATAAAATATTGGTACCGCTATGAAACTGTAAATTCAGCTGGCCATAATTTCTATAGTCCTTCAGTTCCAATGATTTGACAATCATATCCGCACCATCGTTTCTTTTACTTTATGATTTTAATCTGTTCTCCGTCATACTCGACCAGATCCCCGTCATATAGCTTCTTACCCCTCTGGGATTCTATATTACCGTTCACCCTTACCTTACCGTCCAATATCTCATTCTTTGCATCGACTCCGGTGTCTACGAGACCGGCAGCCTTCAGTGCTTGCCCGAGTTTGATATATTCTTCCCTCAATTTAATCTGATGCATTCTATGGCTCCATTCTTTTTCTATGATACAACATTAATATTGACAGGTAAAATCAGATAAATGTATGACTGGTCCTTATCTCTAATAAAGCATGGCGCTTTTGCATTGATTAAGTAGATGTCAACATTCTCATCATCAATTACACGAAGTGCATCAAGCAGGAACTTTGGATTAAAACCAATTACGATATCCTTACCTTCCTTCGTGATATCAATCTCTTCATTCATGGAACCGAGGGCTGTATTGATTTTAAGTTCAAAATTATTGTTTCGAATATCGATAATAATCGGCTTCTTATCCGTTTCTCTGATTAAGAGCGATGCCCTCTCGATACAGCTCTGAAGCTCTTTCTTGTTAATCGTAACCTTTGTTTCATAATCGCTGGAAAGCATCTGATCAATTCTGTAATACTCTCCCTCGATCAGTCTGGACAGTACAACGGTTTCATCAAACTCAAACAGGACATGCTTGTCCGTAAAGAAAATATTAACCAGAGAGGAAGCCTCTCCGGATAAAATCTTGCTTATTTCATTTAAGGTTTTACCTGGTACAATTACCTTCCTGTCCTCATAGGCATCCTTCATAAGGATTTTTCGAATCGAAATTCTGTGTCCATCCAAGGAAATTACCCTGAGCTCATTCTTTTTTATTTCGAACAGTTCACCGGTCATGATCTTATTGCTCTCATTATCCGAGATGGAGAAGACTGTCTGACGAATCACTTCTTTTAACGTAAACTGGGACAGGATAACAGGATTATCCTTCTCAATCTTAGGCAGGGAGGGAAATTCCTCTCCGGATCTTCCGGATATTGAAAATTTTGCTTTTTCACAAATGATTTCCGTCATGTAATTACTGTCCGTTGAGATATGGACCTCATTCTCCGGAAGTCTTCTTACTATTTCAGAAAAAACCTTAGCATTTAAAGCAACAGTTCCTGTTTCAGAGACATTTCCTTTTACGAATGTTTCAATACCAAGCTCCATATCATTTGCGATTAATTTGATACGCTGATCCTTAGCCTCTATAATCAGACACTCCAGGATAGGCATGGTTGATTTTACAGGAACAGCTTTCAGAACAATATTTACACTGTTGAGTAAATCAGATTTCTGACATTGGATTTTCATATGTGAATAATCTCCCTTCGCATGTGATAATAAATATATGAAAGATTCTTAGCAGTATTAGTATTAAGGGATGTGAATTTGTTGAAAACTATGTTTCTGCCTTAAAATACAGCCTCTTCAACCATTAATAAGCTTGAAGATTTCCTTTGGATGAGACGTGGATAAACAGGATTTTTTACACATACATAATTTGGAGAACATATTGTTCACAGCTCATCTACATACTATCAACCATTTATCAACAGAATATCAACCAAAAAAAGAAAACTATTCAGGGTTAATCTTCTTTATTAATACATCTATCGTATTATGTATGGAAGAATCACTTTTGATATCGAAAGTCACCTTATCGCAGCCATGCAATACGGTTGAATGGTCACGGTTACCGAGAGACTTGCCTATATCTGTTACGGACATATCAGTCAGCTTGCGGCACAGATACATGACGACCTGTCTGGGATAGGAGATATTTCTGCTCTTATCCTTAGAATAGATATCAGTAGGTGTTATATTATAATGTTCTGAAACTACATCGATAATCAGCTCAGGTGTTATTACCTTCTTCTCATTCGGAGAAATAATATCCTGTAGTGCTTCCTCAGCCAGTAACAGATTTAACTCTCTCTTCTTAAGTCTGGAGAAGGCTACAATTTTAGTTAGGGCACCCTCCAGCTCACGGATATTGGATTTGATATTATTCGCTATATATCTGAGTACTTCTTCATCAATCTTATATCCGTCCAATTCTTCCTTCTTTTTAAGAATAGCCATTCTGGTCTCATAATCGGGTGACTGAATATCCGCCATGAGTCCATGCTCGAATCTGGATCTAAGCCTGTCCTCTAAGGTAAGCATCTCTTTCGGAGGACGATCACTGGAGATAATGATCTGTTTTTTGGATTCATGTAAGGTATTAAAGGTATGGAAGAACTCCTCCTGGGTGCTCTCCTTTCCTATAATAAATTGAATATCGTCAATTAAAAGAATATCAATGCTGCGATATTTCTCCCTAAATTGTGTTGTAGTCTTTTTCTGAATAGAATCAATCAGCTCATTCGTAAATTTCTCACTGGTTACATATAAAACCTTTGTATCCGGATTCTCGCTCAGAACAAAATGTGCAATTGAATGCATCAGATGGGTTTTACCTAGACCAACCCCACCATAAATGAAGAGAGGATTATAGATTTCTCCCGGATTCTCTGCTACAGCAAGTGCAGCAGCGCGGGCAAATTCATTATTTCCTCCAACCACAAAGGTATCAAAGGTATATCTGGGATTTAAAAAGGTAGGAATATTACTGGTTTTTTTAACAGCTGCCGGTTCAGCCTTCTTGTCCGAAGAATTCATTTGGCTTGCCAATACAAACTTTATTTCGTATTGTTCATTCATAACTTCTTCAATTGATACCTTTAATAAAAGCTCATATTTATTACGGATAATTGTCAGGCTGGTTGGCCCAATCAGTTCATCGTTGATCAAAATTGTAATGACGTGATCAGAAACATCAAATACCCTCAGAGGCTTTAGCCAGGCATTATAGGAAACATCCGTTATGCCATATTCGGATATCATATATTTTAATATTTCTTCCCACTTAGATTGAATTAAATTCTTCATTATTACACTCCATGCTGCACTATGGCCTTTTATAGGTTGTTGGATGCATTTACAACCTTTTCTTACAGATACTCACATAGATATATATTATAACAAAATGATTAAATTTTCAATGGTTATTATGGCATTCTTATTTTATGGGTTACAGTTCGGCACTCAGTGTTTATGATATGACCATGGAAGAAATGCTCCCATGGATGAGACGCTCCCGCTTACTTGCATTATGTTATGCAATATGCTCACCATGGAAATCCTTTCTCCCTGGTCATATGCTGTATATTTATGTCTTGGCTGAACTGTAACTTCATAGAAACGAATCAGCGGGATAAAAATTAGTCTGTGGATTTTGGGATAAACGTATAAACATTAATAACAATGGAAAAATGTTAATAAATCCTTGAAAGTATAAACAGTTCAAATTAGAATAACACAGCTTATCCACATAATGTACGAAGTTATCAACAGAAGAGCATATATATAAGGAAGAAACATTGTCAGGACGTTCCGGGAAGGGCTTTGAGGAGTAAAATAACTACTTGACGTAAGGTTGGATTGCGAATATAATAGACGTGATATTCCTTAATACAGAGTAAAATAGATAAAGTTCGCTTATCAAAGTGCCGGCTTAGAAAAAGGAGGTGCATATCAATGAAAATGACATTCCAACCGAAGAAGAGGCAAAGGTCTAAGGTGCATGGTTTCAGAGCAAGAATGAGTTCTGCAGGTGGCAGAAAAGTATTATCTGCAAGAAGAGCAAAGGGAAGAAAGAAGCTTACTGCTTAAGTTTAACACAGGTCGCAATTTTTGTGGCCTTTTCTTCTAATGTCAGATAGAAAATGTTGGAATTTATTAAGGGTGTAAACAGCATTGGTCTTAAGCTGTCGGGCAGCGGCGGTATGGAAGGTATTATATAGGACATGAAGAAGACGGAAAGCTTAAAAAATAATACAGAGTTTCAAGTGGTATATAAAACAGGCAAATCGTATGCGAACAAATTTTTGATCATGTATGTAAGAGAAAATGGATTTCATTATAACCGTCTAGGAATATCGGTGAGTAAAAAAGTCGGTAACAGTGTAATCAGACATAGAGTTACCAGATTAATCAGGGAAAACTATCGGCTGTCGGAAGATCAAATAATGAACGGATTGGACATAGTGGTTGTCGCAAGGGTCAGTGCTAAGGGAACAAATTATAGCGAAATCGATAGTGCGTTAAAACATCTTGTTAAGCTCCATAAGATTGGGTTAAATAGCAGCAGTTTATGAGATAGACAAAGATTCAGAGGGATTACATTGATTAGAAAATTATTTATCTTATTGGTAAAATTATATCAGAAGTATATATCTCCTCTTAAGAGAAATTCAAGCTGTATCTATACACCAACCTGTTCTTCCTATGCAATAGAAGCATTGGAAAAGTATGGTGCAATAAAAGGAATGTATTTAGCCATCAGAAGAATATTAAGATGTCATCCCTTCCACAAGGGAGGATATGATCCGGTTCCATGAAGACGGCTCTAAGGAGGAAAAAACGTTGCAGGTTACAGTATTAGCTAGTATTTTATCGCCGATTGCATATGTATTAGGACTGATTATGAATGGCATTTATGCATTCTTCAGTTTATTCGGTATTGAGAATTTGGCAATATCCATCATCATGTTTACCTTAATCATGAAGGTGCTGATGCTGCCATTGACAATTAAACAGCAGAAATTTACGAGACTGTCTTCCCGTATGAATCCGGAAATACAGAAGATACAGGCAAAATATAAAGGAAAAAGGGATGAAGTATCCCTACGAAAACAGCAGGCTGAAACACAGGCAGTGTATCAGAAGTATGGGTCAAGCCCTACCTCCGGTTGTCTGCCGATGTTAATCATGCTGCCGATCATGTTTGCATTATATCAGGTAGTAAATAATATACCTAATTATGTTACAATCGTCAGAGACCAGTATCAGACGATTGCAGATGCTGTTATGAATAACAATGTGGTTAGTAATGTAGCAGCGATAGTAAATGTAGATGCGGCTAAGTTAACGGATAGTAATAGTATTATTGGGATACTGTCACATTTTAAGACTAGTCAGTGGAATGAATTATCTTCCTTGATTCCTAATGTAGGAGATGCAATAGGATACATCAAGAATGTAAATGGATTCTTTGGCTTTAGCATAACCGATATCCCAAGTTGGAAATCAATATCAATATTAATTCCGGTACTGGCAATGGCACTCCAGTTTATACAGAGTAAACAGATATCCGTTAAGCCGGATAAGAATAATCCCACTGCCAATGCGATGTCTTCCATGAACTATGTCATGCCGGTTATGTCAGGCTTTTTCGCTCTTATGCTTCCGATTGGTGTAGGTATTTACTGGATTGCGAACAGTGGATTCTCCATTATCCAGCAGTTCTTTGTTAACAGATATATGGATAGTGTGGGCATAGATGAATTAGTTGAAAAGAGCAGCGCCAAGGCAGGGAAAAAATATGCACCTAAGTCTGTACCAGCAGGTTCTTCATTGCAGGAATTAGCCAAAAAGCAGACAAGAACAATAGATACGAATGTCTCAGAAAAGGCGAAAACTCCGGAAAGGGAAAGTTCATCAGATAGTGATGAAGCTGCTCCTGTTAAATCAGGGGAAACCAACAAACCCACCAGCATTTCTGAGATAGCTAACCTTCTTAAAACCAGAAATGAAAAGGGGGATAAATAGTAATGGAATGGAGAGAATTCTCAGCCAAAACCGTGGACGAGGCGATAACAAATGCCATGCTCGAGCTAGGTACTACAATTGAAAAACTAGAGTATGAAGTACTAGAGAAAGAAACCTCCGGTTTTTTAGGAATCTTTGGTAAACCTGCTAAAATTAAGGCTAGAATGAAGCAGAGTACAGAAGGATCTGCAAAGGAATTTCTTGATAAGGTATTTGCTGCTATGGGAATCGACGCAGAGACCAATGTGATTTATGATCAGGAGAATGCCAATATTGAGATCAATGTTGAAGGTGATGATATGGGTGTTCTGATCGGAAAAAGGGGACAAACATTAGATTCCTTGCAGTATCTTGTAAGTCTGGTGGTAAATAAGAACAGTGAAAACTACATTAAAGTAAAGCTGGATACGGAAAACTATCGTGCAAGAAGAAAAGAAACACTGGAGAATCTCGCTAAGAATATCGCTTTCAAGGTAAAGAGGACCAGAAAACCGGTTTCCTTAGAGCCTATGAATCCATATGAGAGAAGGATCATCCATTCCGCCCTGCAAAATGACAAGGTTGTTGAAACTTATTCTGAGGGAGAGGAGCCTTACCGTAAGGTTGTAATCAATATTAAGAAGTCCTATAAGGATACCAGACCAAATAATACAAACAGGTATGGCAAGGATCATAAGAAGGACTTTAATAATAAGAGCTTTCACAAGGATCTTGGTAAGGGTAAGGAATACAGTAAAAATTACAGCAAGGACTATATGAAGGACTATAAGGAATACAAAGAAAGTAAAGAAAAGAAAGTCCCGGCTGAGAACGCAGAATAAAGTTTCCCACGGTCAGGATATAGTGGAATTCAAAGGGAGAGGTAATTCAAGTTAGTATGAGATGAGGGGTGTCTTAAGGTAGAGCTTATACTTTAAGACACCTTTTTTTTAAGAGACATGGAGATAATGCTGAAATTTTTCGGCAGGCATAAGGCACTTGGCGTGCTTTTGGTTAATGGGCTGCCTTCGGCAGTATGGAGGTTATAATGAACACAGATACGATTGCTGCAATTGCTACCGGCATGAGTAACGCCGGGATCAGTATCATCAGGATCAGCGGGGAGGATGCTTTAACAATTATTGACCGAATCTATCGGTCCAAGAATGGGACCAAGAAGCTATCCCAGGAAAAAAGTCATACCCTCCATTATGGTTACATTGTAGATGAGGATCAGACCATCGATGAAGTTATGATCGCAATTATGCGAGCTCCTGCCACCTATACCAGGGAAGATGTGGTTGAGATTGATTGCCATGGAGGTATCGTTGTTACGAGAAAGATCCTTGAAACAGTAGTGAAGTATGGGGCAAGGATTGCTGAACCGGGGGAGTTTACGAAGCGTGCATTTCTAAATGGAAGAATTGATCTCTCCAGAGCAGAGGCTGTCTGTGATATCATCAATTCTAAGAATGAGCTGGCGCTTAGGAATTCGATTAACCAACTAAAGGGTAGAGAATATGATCTGATTCGTGAACTAAGGGAGAATATTCTTAGGGATATTGCTTATATAGAAGCGGCTTTGGATGACCCGGAGCATATCAGTTTGGAGGGTTATGGTGAGGAACTGATGGAGCATCTGGAAAAGGAAATGAAACAAATTGAGAAGCTTCTGAAGGAATCTAAGAATGGAAAGCTATTGAAGGAGGGCATTAAGACCGTAATAGTCGGTAAGCCGAATGCCGGTAAATCCAGCCTTATGAACTTCTTAACCGGAGAAGATAGAGCCATTGTAACAGATATTGCAGGAACAACAAGGGATACACTGGAGGAGACAATAGAACTTAACGGAATAACTTTGAACGTCATTGATACAGCGGGAATCCGTAGGACCACGGATATCGTAGAAAAAATCGGAGTGGAAAAGGCCGTCAGAACAGCAAGTGATGCGGACCTGATTATCTATGTACTTGACTCCTCCACTCCCTTGGATGAAAACGATGAGTCCATCATGAAGATGATCAAAGGGAAAAAAGCCATCCTTCTTTTAAATAAATCAGATTTGGCACCAAAAGTGACAGTGGCTGAGCTGAAGCATCAAACAGAACAGCCAATCATCAGTATGTCTCTAAAGGAGAGCAGGGGAGTAGAGGAGCTTGAAGAAAAACTGAAAGAAATGTTCTTTCAGGGCGAGTTAAATCTCCACGATGAAATCTATATCACAAATGACAGACACAGGGAAGCCTTCAAAAGTGCATTGGAAAGCCTAAAGCTGGTAATCTCAAGCATAGAGGCAGGAATGGCAGAGGATTTCTTCTCCATTGATCTTATGAATGCCTATGAGACACTGGGAAAAATTATAGGGGAGAATGTAGAAGAGGATCTGGTAAATATGATATTTAAGGAATTCTGCATGGGTAAGTAATAGGAAAGTGCAGGAGGGTAAATACCCGAAGGTCTAATCAGTTTTTGTTTTGCTGAAACCGGAATGGTAGCCATTCTTAGGTTAACAGCTTAGAAGGGGAAAGAAATGTCTTTAATATATGAGAGCTATGATGTTGTTGTGGTCGGAGCAGGACATGCAGGTTGTGAAGCAGCACTGGCTTGTGCAAGATTATCACTTAGTACAATCATGTTTACTGTAAGTGTGGACAGTATCGCACTGATGCCCTGTAACCCTAACATAGGAGGAACGTCCAAGGGACATCTGGTAAGGGAAATTGATGCCTTAGGCGGTGAAATGGGAAAGAATATCGACAAGACTTATATCCAGTCCAAGATGCTAAACCTATCTAAGGGACCGGCGGTACATTCTCTCCGCGCACAAGCGGACAAGCAGGACTACTCAAGAACAATGCGACAGGTACTAGAGAATACAGAGAACCTGACGATCAAACAGGCTGAGGTAACAGAAATTCTTGCCGAGGATGGTAAAGTGACCGGTGTTAAGACCTATTCCGGTGCAATCTATCCCTGTAAGGCGGTTGTGCTTTGTACAGGAACCTATCTGAATGCCAGATGCATCTACGGAGATGTGGTTAATCATACAGGACCGAACGGGCTAATGGCTGCCATCCATCTAACTGATTCGTTAAGAGCCATGGGCATTGAGATGTATCGATTTAAGACTGGAACGCCGGCCAGAATAGATAAGCGGTCCATTGATTTTTCCAAAATGGAAGAACAAAAGGGTGATGAGAAGCTTGTTCCCTTCTCCTTTACGAATCAACCGGAAGATATCCGGAGAGAACAGGTATCGTGCTGGCTTACGTATACCACAGAGAGTACTCATAAAATCATAAGAGAAAACATTGACCGTTCTCCCTTATATTGTGGCGATATCAAGGGGACTGGACCCAGATACTGCCCTTCCATAGAAGACAAAGTGATGAAGTTTGCAGATAAGGATAGGCATCAGGTATTCATTGAGCCGGAGGGGAATTATACGAATGAGATGTATATTGCAGGAATGTCCAGCTCACTACCGGAAGATGTTCAGCTACGGATGTACCGTTCTGTACCAGGACTTGAGAAAGCAAAGATAGTCAGGAATGCCTATGCAATAGAATATGATTGTATTAACCCCATGCAACTGAAAGCCTCGTTGGAATTTAAAAATATGGAAGGGTTGTTTAGCGGTGGCCAGTTTAATGGAAGCTCCGGGTATGAGGAAGCAGCTGCACAGGGACTGATCGCCGGAATTAATGCAGCGAGAAAGATAAAGGGACTGAACCCTCTGATTCTCGATCGTTCTGAAGCATATATCGGTGTATTGATCGATGATCTGGTTTCAAAAGAAACCCATGAGCCATACCGGATGATGACTTCCAGAGCGGAGTACCGTTTACTTCTGCGACAGGACAATGCTGATCTTAGATTAACTAGAAAGGGTTATGAGATTGGATTAGTTGAGGAGGACCGTTATCTGAAATTACTTCAAAAGGAGAAACTGATTGCCGCAGAAATGAAACGGCTGGAGTCTGTTGCTATCGGAGCCAGAAAGGATGTTCAGGAATTCCTGGAGAAAAACAACAGTGCTATACTGGTCACTGCAACGACACTGGCAGAGCTACTCCGAAGACCGGAGCTTACCTACGAGCTGTTGGCACCGCTGGATCAAGATCGTATTGAGCTCCCTCAGGATGTAATTGAACAGATTGAAATAAATATTAAGTATGACGGATATATCAGCAGACAGATGAAGCAGGTGGAGCAGTTCAAAAAACTGGAGAACAAAAGAATACCGGAGGAGCTCGATTACAATGAGATCCACAGTCTTCGTATAGAAGCGAAGCAAAAGCTGTCCAAGTTCCGTCCCGCTTCCATCGGTCAAGCTTCCAGAATATCCGGAGTATCACCTGCAGATATCTCAGTGCTGATGGTATACCTGATGCAGTATAACCAGAAGGCCGGGCAAAAGGGGAAGGAAGAATGATAAATATTTAGACTAGTTAAGATAACTTCGGAGCTAAGCATGGTAAATCATATTAAACTGGATATCTCCCAGAGAAAGGAAACGAAATTATGGAGAATGTAAGCAATCAGGGAATGAATCGCTTCATCAGTGGCCTAGAGGATCTTCACATTCATCTGGAGGAAGAACAGCTGCAACAGTTTCTTCGTTATTATGAGCTACTGGTGGAATGGAATAAAGTAATGAATCTTACGGCGATAACGGAATTCGAGGATGTAGTAATAAAGCATTTTCTTGATAGCCTATCCCTGATAAAGGTTACTACCCTAAATTCAGAGAGACTTCTTGATATGGGAACCGGCGCAGGATTTCCGGGACTCCCTTTAAAAATAGCCTTTCCCGGACTAAAGGTAGTACTCATTGATTCTCTGAAGAAACGAATTCTTTTTTTGGACGAAACAATAAAGTCATTGGGCTTATCAGATATCATAGCAGTACATGGAAGAGCCGAGGACTACGGCAGAGAGATAGGTTATAGAGAAAGCTTTGATTTCTGTGTTTCCAGGGCGGTGGCAAAGCTGCCAGTACTCTCGGAATACTGTTTACCGTATGTAAAACAGGGAGGATATTTCATCCCTTATAAATCCGGAATGATTCAGGAGGAAAAAGAGGAAGCGGTAGGGGCAATCCGTATCCTGGGTGCCGAGATAGAGAGGACCGAAAAATTCCGATTACCTGGGACTGACATGGATCGAACCCTTATCTTAATTCATAAAACGAAAGCAACACCCTTAAAGTATCCAAGAAGTGCCGGAAAACCTATAAAAGAGCCATTACATTAGGATAAGAAGATTGAAATTTGGTCGAGGAGAGAAGCATGATTCAAGGAAGGTTCGTAACAGAGGACGGGGAGCGGAAAATAGTTGAGGATATCTTTCGCAAGGTATCCTTAAATCCGTATATACTGGAATCTAAAATAGAGGAAAGGGATACCATGATTCAGGTACTTGTATACGAAGGTGCAGAGGAGAATTACCCTGCAGCAGCCGGCTGTATGATGCTGAACCAAAAGGAGGCCAGGATCGTAAGTGTAGCTGTATTACCCGAATATCGCGGGAGAGCCTATGGTGAGTTTGTTACTCGAATGTTGATTGATAAGGCGAAAACCAATGGGATAAAGAAAGTAACATTAAGTTGTAAAAATGAAATGACCGAGTATTTTATGAAGCTTGGCTTTTTTAAGGATGAAAAAAGTATAAATAGTAACCAAATAGTAAGAATAAATATGTCATACGAAGTAACTGATGGAAAATGTTGCGGTAAATCTATATAATGTATAAGAAATTACAATATAATGTAAAAAATACTTTAAAAATGATTAGAACTGTTATATGATATAAACAGGAAGCGCTTTTTTGGAAATGATAAACTTTATTAAGTAGTCGCTGAAAGTGATTGTACAAATATACAGAGCAAGGACGGATTCAGCTTGGTTAAGGATGTAGATTTATTCAAAGCGGAGGAGATGGCCAATTTCCTAAAGGAACTCGCCATTGAGTATAAGAGTTGGGAAGAAGAACTTCTCAATAAGAAAAAGATCATTATGGATCAATTATCTGATTGGGAAGATAAACTATCCTTAGCAAATCAGTACTACGCTGATAAATCAAATATTTTTACACCAAACAATAAATCCTTTGATGTGGATGAGATAACTGCATGCATTCAACAGGAGCGGTGTAAACTGGAGAAGTTATTGACGGAGGAGACAAAGCTTCAGAATAATATCTGCCATTTAAATGCTGCTGGTACAATGATAGACAAAAATATTAAGTATCAGAACGATTTGGGACTAAGTATACTGGAAAGTCAGGAAAAGGATAGACAGAGAATTGCCAGGGATCTTCATGATTCCACGGTACAGAATCTGACCGGTCTGGTTCATAAAATCGATTTATGTTCAAGACTTGTCGAAATGGACCCCCCAAGAGCAAAGCTTGAGCTAACCGTTATGGCAAATAATGTAAAAATGGTCATTAATGAAATGAGAGAAATCATCTATAACCTTAAGCCAATGTCTTTGGATGATCTTGGTCTGGCGGTTACCATAGAGAGATATGCTAAACAGCTGATGACTAGCCATGATATTAAAGTATATGTGAAATATAATCAAGAGAATGAAAATATTCTGCCAGTAGTGAAGTTATCTTTATTCCGGGTAGTACAGGAAGCCTGCCACAATGTAATAAAACATGCGAAGGCAAGCAGAATTGATATCAATATTATTTATGATATAAATAACATCATGGTATCTATTAAGGATGACGGTATTGGATTCAACTCAGAAAAACAGATGGAAATAATTCCTGAACACAATTCGGGATACGGCTTATCCATCATGAAAGAAAGAGTATACTTATTATCAGGGACTTTGAAGATACATTCAGAGACTAATAAGGGTACCGATATTACGATTAATGTACCTTTAACAAAGTGCAAGGGGGATAATGATGAGCAAACCGATTAATATCATCATAGCGGATGATCATTCTATGGTCAGAGAAGGAATAAAGCAAATTCTAGAGTTGGACGGAGATATTGTAGTAAATGGGGAAGCCAGTGATGGTAAGCAATGCATAGAATTACTCGATAAGGTATCAACAGATGTATTACTATTGGACATAAATATGCCAAATATGAATGGGTTAAAGGTTCTTCAGCATCTTAGGGAAAAAAAGAAGAACATTAGAGTATTAATTCTAACAATTCATAATGAAGTGGAGTATTTAGTCCGAGCAGTTGAAATAGGAGTAGACGGTTATGTCTTAAAGGATTCAGATTCCTCCGTACTAAAGAAAGCTATTTTTTGCCTCTATCGAGGAGAAACCTTTATACAACCTGAACTCACTCCTATGCTCAAGGAAAGAATGGAAGAGAAGAATGCATTCTCAAGTAACTTCGATGATGATCTTACCAGAAGAGAAATTGAGGTATTAAAGCTTCTGGCAGAAGGCCTGTTTAATAAGGAAATTGCATACACTCTGGATATCAGTGAGAAGACCGTAAAGAATCATGTATCAAATATTTTTAAAAAGATTAATGTATCAGACAGAACGCAAGCAGCTGTCTATGCAATAAAGAATAATTTCGTTGATATTTTCTAATGTAAATATCTAAAAGGAATGTTTCACGTGAAACATTCCTTTTTTGTTAGCCCATGGATGTTTCACGTGAAACATGAAACAATGTTATAAAAATGATTTTTCCTTTATTTATTATAGCTATCTATAATAATTAATGTTATAATGTGATTTGTGAAAGATGGTTTGTAAAATAACACAGGGTAAGAAATTGGGGAGGGCAGTAAAATGGCAAGAGTAATAGCAATTGCAAACCAGAAAGGCGGAGTCGGAAAGACTACGACAGCAATTAATTTATCTGCCTGCTTAGCAGAAAAGAATAGGAAGGTACTCACAATTGACATCGATCCGCAGGGAAATACCTCTAGTGGATTAGGGATTGATAAGAATAAATTAAAGAATACGATCTATCAAATGATGATTGGAGATTGTACTCTGGAGGAATGCCGGATTACAAGTGAAATTATCAAGAATTTAGATATTCTGCCGTCTAACGTAAATCTAGCAGGTGCTGAGATTGAGTTAATTGGCATTGAAGGCAGGGAGTACATACTAAAAAAGCATATTGATAAAATTCGTGATGAGTACGATTTCATTATTATTGACTGTCCCCCATCTCTAAATACACTTACGGTTAATGCAATGACAACAGCAGATACTGTCTTGGTCCCTATACAGTGTGAGTTCTATGCGCTGGAGGGACTAACACAACTGATTCATACAATTAATCTTGTAAAGCAAAGACTTAATCCTGAATTGGAGATGGAAGGTGTCGTCTTTACGATGTTTGATGCCCGTACCAATCTATCACTTCAGGTTGTAGAGAATGTGAAGACAAATTTAAAGCAAAACATTTATAAAACCATCATTCCCAGAAACGTTAGATTGGCGGAAGCACCAAGCCATGGGTTGCCAATTAACCTCTACGATCCGAAGTCTGCCGGGGCAGACGGATATCGGCAGCTTGCAATGGAAGTAATAGAGAAAGATGAAGCCGAGATGTATGCTAAGAATGAAATTGGTGAACTGAAATACCGCAGACAAAAATAGTGTTTAAAGGAGGAAGTAATATGTCCGCAGTAAAGAAGGGGCTAGGCAAGGGACTGGATATAATGATACCGGAGCGGATCATGGAAACAGAGACTCCTAAGTCGGGTGATGTTTCACGTGAAACATTAATACCAATCAGGCAGATAGAGCCGAATAAATTACAGCCCAGAAAGAGGTTTGACGAGGACTCTCTGCAAGAGCTTGCGGATTCCATCAAGCAATATGGCATAATAGAACCTCTAATTGTTCAGAGGAGAGAAAAATACTACGAAATAATAGCTGGAGAGAGAAGATGGCGCGCTGCCAGAATTGCTGGACTAAAGGAAGTACCGGTCATTATTAAAGATTACACCCCACAGGAAATCGTGGAAATAGCTCTGATAGAGAATATTCAGAGAGAAGACTTAAATCCGATTGAAGAAGCTTTAGCCTATCAAAGACTTATTCAGGAGTTTCATTTGAAACAGGATGAATTAGCTGATCGAGTATCGAAAAGCCGAGCTGCAGTTACAAACTCGATCAGGCTGCTCAAATTGGATGAAAGAATTCAGCAAATGCTAATGGATGATATTCTATCCAGTGGACATGCCAGAGCACTTCTCCCGATTGAGGACTTGGAGATGCAGTATCATACAGCCTGCAAAATTTTTGACGAAAAGATGAGTGTCCGTGAAACAGAAAAACTAGTAAAGCAGATTCTCAGTAATAAACCGCAAAAACAATATGCAGTAACTGATGAGAAGGAATTTATATACCGTGAACTGGAAGAGAAAATTCGTAATATTATAGGAACAAAGGTATCCATACATAGAAAACAAAAGGATAAGGGCAAGATCGAAATTGAATACTATTCCAATGAAGAGCTGGAACGGATCATTGAATTGTTTGAGACCTTAAGCTAAAAACACACAAAATGCCAATATATGTAAATACTTAAGCTCGTTTATGGAGGAACGTAGAGATGAATCTCAAGGAAATCATAAATAATAACATTGACTTATTTTTTGCAGGATTTACAGCATTCAGCCTGCTTCTGCTCGTTTTATTAATTATCAGTATGGCAAAGCTTCATAAGATGAAGGTGAAATACAAGAAGTTTATGACCGGTTCGGACGGAATAAATCTTGAATCAAAAATACTTGCACGATTTGCAGACATTGACACTCTGAAATCAGATTCAAAACTAATTCATGAGGAACTGAATAACATCAAAGACAATCTCCTGATTACATATCAGAAGGTAGGAGTTGTTAAATACGATGCGTTTAAAGAAATGGGTGGGAAGCTGAGCTTTGTTCTAGCTCTTCTTGATAAGAATAATAACGGAATCCTACTTAACTCTGTCCACAGCAGCCGGGAAGGCTGTTACACATACCTGAAGGAAATTATCAAAGGGGAATCCTTCCTTGAACTCTCAGAGGATGAGAGGACTGCCCTAAATCAGGCTCTAAACAGTGGTAAGTATATGGAATAGACAGATATAGATATTAAGAATGCAATCGCTGCAATGCGGATCACCTTAAATAAAATGGAATGACTTTTACAGAGAAATAATGTTAAAGGAAGAGGCTGGACATATGTCCAGCCTGTTTTATATTGTATTATGATATAGTTAGAAGGTGAATGATGATCCTTAACTATTATTACTTTGTTTTTACGGGTACCATGTCCTTACCATAGTAAGCGATCATGTACAGCTCTTCCAATTCACTAACCAGAGGCAACCTAGGGTTTGCTGTGGTACACTGGTCACCAAAGGCTAAGTCGGCTAGCTCGGGAAGCTTAGTGAGGAAGGATTTCTCATCGATACCATACTCTTTTAAGGTAGCGGGAATACCAAGGTGCTTATTCAGCTCCTCTACATCTCTGGCAAGCATTTCTACTGCATCTGCTTTGTTTTTCGGATTCTTACCAAGTCGAAGCATCAGCTCATAAATTTTATCACTTACAATGTAACTTTCGTATTTTGGCCAAGAGGTAAACTTAGTCGGGCATTCCACACCGTTATAACGGATGACATGTGGTAGCAGGATTGCATTGGCACAGCCATGGGGAATGTGGTACTCGCCACCCAGCTTATGAGCCAAGGAGTGGTTAATTCCCAGAAAGGCGTTTGTAAATGCCATACCTGCTAAGGTAGAAGCATTATGCATCTTCTCTCTGGCGATAGGATCTGCAGCACCTTTGTCATAGGAGTCCTTCAGATACCGGAATACCATATCGATTGCGTGAATAGCAAGAGCATCGGTATAATCGGAAGCAAGGATGGAGACATATGCTTCGATTGCGTGAGTTAACACGTCCATTCCGGTCCATGCTGTGGATTTCTTAGGAACACTCATAACAAAATCCGGATCAATTATTGCCACATCAGGAGTCAGCTCGTAATCAGCCAGTGGATATTTCTTATTCTCTTTTTTGTCGGAAATGACGGCAAAGGAAGTTACCTCTGAGCCCGTTCCGGAGGTAGTAGGGATCGCTACGAACTGAGCCTTCTTGCCAAGGGAAGGAAATTTATAGGTTCTTTTTCTGATATCCAGGAACTTTAAGGACATGTTCTTAAAGTCTGCTTCCGGGTGCTCGTAGAATAGCCACATTCCCTTGGCAGCATCTATCGCAGAGCCACCACCGAGAGCAATGATGACATCGGGCTTGAACTTATTCATTTCATCAACACCCTTTAATATGGTATCCAAGCTTGGATCCGGCTCAACCTGGTCAAATATTTCGCAGTGTACATAATCAGGACGTTTTCTTAGCTGATATAATACCTTACTTACATATCCAAGCTCTGTCATAGAAGGATCGGTAACAATGAAGGCCTTGGTGATTCCCGGCATCTTAGCCAGATATGACGTAGAGCCTGCTTCAAAATAGATTTTGCTGGGAACCTTGAACCATTGCATATTTACTCTCCTCTTTGCTACGCGCTTATAATTGACAAGATCGACAGCAGATACATTATGGGTAGTGGAATTACCGCCATAGGAGCCGCAGCCCAGTGTCAAGGATGGCATATTCGTATTATAGAGGTCTCCGATTGCACCATGGGTAGAGGGGGAATTAACAATGATACGACCGGTCCTCATTTTTGCAGAGAAGGCATTGATTACTTTATTATCTGTGGAGTGGATAACGCTGGAGTGGCCAAGACCGCCCAAATCAATCATCTTTTCACAGAGGTTAAAGCCCGCCTCCACATCAGCAGCCTTCAGAATGGCAAGCACCGGGGATAACTTCTCCTTAGATAAGGGATGGCCTTCACCAACACCGCTAATCTCAGTACAAATAATTTTTGTCTCTTCCGGAATTTTAATTCCTGCAAGAGAAGCGATATAAGCAGGTGACTGGCCGACTATGGCAGCATTTACATTACCGGTATCTTTATTAATGACGACGGTTTCCAATAGCTTGCTCTCTTCCTTAGTGGTAAAGTAGCAACCAGCCTTCTTCATTAGGTTAACAACCTCGGTATATACTGGAGCTTCAATGACAGCAGCCTGTTCAGAAGCACAGATCATACCATTGTCAAAGGATTTGGAAAGTACTAGATCGTTTACGGCACGCTTTAAGTTCGCGGTCTTTTCAATAAAACACGGTACGTTACCGGGTCCAACACCGAGGGCAGGCTTTCCTGCGGAATAGGCCTGCTTAACCATACCGGAACCACCGGTAGCCAGGATCATTGATACGTTCGGATGATTCATAAGCTCTCTGGTTGCATCGATGGAAGGAAATTCAATCCATTGAATACAATTTTCCGGAGCTCCGGCATTCCTGGCCGCTTCATATAAGGTTCTTGCTGCTTCAGCGGAGCATTTCTGGGCACTGGGATGGAAGCCGAATATAATCGGGTTTCTGGTTTTAATACAGGTAAGGCACTTGAACATGGTAGTAGAGGGGGGATTCGTAACAGGGGTAACTCCGGCTACTACTCCTACCGGTTCTGCTACGATCATATAATCCTCTTCTTCATTATCTTCAATGATACCGACAGTCTTCTGATACTTAATGGAGTGCCATACGAATTCCGTGGCGAAGATATTCTTAGTAATCTTATCCTCGTAAATTCCTCTTCCTGTTTCCTCTATAGCCATTTTAGCCAATTGCTGTTGCTTCGCAAGACCGGCCAATGCCATCTCATGGACAATTCTATCTATTGACTCCTGATCCATCAGCAAAAATTCATCGAGGGCAACCTGAGCATTTTTAACTAATTGATCTACATGTTCCTTGGGTGTAGGTTGATTTATTGTTTTCATAAACATCCTCCTTGATTGCTTGTTAAATAATTAACAAATGCTTCTGAAATAAATATATCATTAATCCTTTTGTTTGTCAAAGGATATTGTTAAATAAATAACAATAAATATTTTTATAAAATTTCTGTTTCTTTGTAACAAATATACAAAAGAGTTTCCATAGCAGAGGAATCAATTTTTAACATAATATATATTATAATGAATTTGCTCTGTTCTAATGCATAGAACTATTGTATGATTGAAAATATACTCGAAAAAGTGGATTATAATAATGACTATAGATTATGAATATGTTATATTTTATGATGGAATAAATAAAGCATTATAATATGCGAACGAAGAAGAACATCCCGTAAGGAAGAAAGGGTTAATAATGAGGGTTATCTCTATTGATTCAGTTAAAGGGAATGAGTTATTGGCCAAGGATATCCTAAACAATAATAATTCCATATTAATGGCGGCAGGAACTGTAGTAAAAAGAGAATATGTGAAACGATTGAGGGATTTGGATATAGAGTTTATTTATGTAGATGATGAACTCGCACAGGGAGTAAATCTGACGGAAAGCCTTGAATTACAAATTAAGGAGCAATGTCAGGAAGCTGTCCGCAATATCCTGCTGAAGTATTCCTTTCATAATGATCAGGAACTGGATGAGATCCGAACTATAGCCGATGAAATCATTTCTGATATCATGAATGAACCTGAGGTTATGTATAACCTGTCCAGTATCAGGAATAAAAACGAAAGCACCTATTCCCATTCCTTGAATGTTTGCGCGTTGTCCGTAATATTGGCACTGAAATTGAAGCAGCCGAAGACAAAGGTGAAGGATATTGCGATAGGCTGCCTTCTGCATGATATCGGTTTTACTTATATCAGTATGGATTTTAGTAATCTTAGGGCGGAGGACTGTTCTGAGAAAGAGCTGAAGGAAATCAAGAAGCATATTATTTATGGCTATTCAGCGGTGGAGAAAGTGGATTGGTTATCTGCAATTTCAAAGGACATCATTATCAGCCATCATGAGAGATTGGATGGATCAGGTTACCCGTTCCGCCTGAAAGCCGACAAGATTAAAATAGGAAGTAAGATAGCAGCTGTATGTGATGAATTTGATAGCAGGGTATACGGTAATCTGACCACAAAGATGAAGGTACATGATGCGATTGATTATATTGTCAGTCAGGCTGGCGTAAAATTCGATTTTAATGTAGTAAAAGCCTTTGTTGCTTCTGTTGCTGCATACCCAACGGGTGCACTGGTCATCACCAACCAGGATGAGATAGGGATTGTTTTAAGACAAAACACGAAATGCCCGACCAGGCCGGTAATACGCATCATTAAAAACAAAGAGGGAGTACAGCCGAGTGAATGGCTAGAGAAGGACCTTACAAAAGAACTCACCTTGTTTATCACGGATACCATAATAGACTGAGATTAATATGTATTTCCAGTAATATAATACACAGGGAGGATATCCATCCTGAATATGTGGATAACCTCCTTGTTTTAATGATATGAGGTGGATATCAGCACGGTTCCAATGTTTGAGGTCTTGCGCTTTCATCTGGAATATGATATATATATTATCACATGATTAGGCATGGAATCGCGTAGAATATTATTAAAACAATTAAAAACCAGGCAATACTTTAAGATATGGAACAGATCGGATGTATAGAAAGAACGTAAATATATTGTATGATTATAATGTAGTAAGGAATAGATTGGCAGGTGAAAGAAATGCATAGCTATTTGAGAGCCATCGGCTTCAGCGACATTCACAACAGAATGGATTTAAACCAGTTATTGGACCTGGTAAAGGACGAGGCAACAGAGATCAAGTCCGTACAGACAGGAAATAATATAGAATTAACCGAGATATCGAGAGTATTTGGCGAGGGGTTCGGGATAACACTCCGTGGGGAATATGACAGAAGCGGAGTATTCCATATGGAACATTATTTTCCTTATCTATCCGGCCAGATTGTAAGCACCAATGAAGAGGTTGGCATTAATAAAAGAGTTGATACCGAGGCCTATACCGGCATGTGTGATGACTTTAGGCTGGGAGTATCACTGATCTTTTACCTGCAGAATGTTGCAGAATATCTGGAGAAGAAGACCCAGAATATGCCCATGAACACGAACTTTCCAATTTCTCTTGCCGCCTTATCACTGGAGGGAAGGACCCTGCTTCCGATAGAGAAGGATGAGGTTCAGGTACGAAATATTTCAGCAGAGACCAAATACCGCAACAATCTGATTGCGGAGGCCAAGAAAGGTAATCAGGATGCAATTGACAGCCTGACCATTGATGATATAGATACCTATGCCATGGTTTCCAGAAGAGCAAAGAAGGAGGATATCTATTCAATCGTAGATACCAGTTTCATTCCGTTTGGGTCTGAATCTGATAATTACAGCATCATTGCCACGATACAGGAAAGCAATTTGATCGAGAACACCTATACCAAGGAAGAAATTTATGATCTTTTGCTTAGCTGCAATGATATCAGCTTCCGCCTCTGTATTAATAAGAAGGATATGCTGGGGGAACCTGCAGTTGGCCGCAGGTTCAAGGGAAATATATGGATGCAGGGAAATATCGCATTTTCAGGACAGTCCGGGAACCAGTAGATAAGGGGAAGTGATATTTGGTCTGGATTAGCTGTAGCGCAACGGATAAGAAATTCCTTCCGATAGGATATTGACTTAAGAAGAAGGAAATAGTAGAATAAATACGTTGTCTGTGCTTGTAGCTCAGCAGGATAGAGCGTCCGCCTCCTAAGCGGAAGGTCGTGGGTTCAAATCCCGCCAGGCACGTTGAATATGAAAAAGAAGAAGAAAAGCTTTTCTTGAAGGGATCGGTTTCACCGAGGCTCGTCGGAAAAGCTTTTTTTGATGTCCTCAATTGTCCCGCAGAATTCATCCAGGCAGAGGAAAAGAATAGAATGACAAAATGATAAGATAATAACCATAGATTATGTTCCACTTTACATGAATTTTACATAGAAGATACATTACTATGATATCTGATACATTTTCTTGATGTTAAGATAAGTGTGAAAAAAGAGAGTAAAAGAGAATAGAAGGAGAGATGAAGATGAAAAAAAGAGTAATGATAATGATAGCATTAATGATCGCAGGAATCCTGAGTGCTTGCGGTAATAAAAAGAGTGCAGACCAGGGCGCTGATACTGGGAACGGAAGTTCAAATAAATTAAGCGGCTCCATCACCATGGCCGGATCGACCTCAATGGAGAAGCTAGCAAATGCAGCTGCGGAAGCTTTTAGGGATAAATATCCGAATGTCAGCATCTCACCGGAATTCATCGGCTCCAGTGCCGGTGTAGCGGCAGTAATCGAGGGAACCGTAGAAATCGGTAATGCTTCCAGAAACCTAAAGGACAGTGAGACTAATTCAGGAGCAGTAGCAAATATCGTGGCGATTGACGGTATTGCTGTTATTGTGGATAAAGGAAACGCAGTATCGGGATTATCGTTTGATCAGTTAACCGGTATCTTCACCGGAACGATTAGGAATTGGAACGAAGTGGGCGGTGCAAACCAGCCAATTGTTGTGATTGGAAGAGAAGCAGGATCCGGTACCAGGGGTGCTTTTGAGGAAATCCTGTCTATAGAGGATAAATGCAGCTATTCCAATGAAATTAACAGTACGGGTGGTGTTATGGCTAAGGTGGCATCAACCCCAGGAGCAATCGGGTATATTTCTATTGATATATTGGATGATACGGTTCAGGCTTTAGCAATTGATCAGGTGGCACCCACGGAAGAGAACATCAAAGCGAATAAATATCTGCTAAGCAGACCCTTCATTATGGCAACCAAGGGTGAGATTTCGCAGCAAAGTGAAGCAGTTCAGGCTTTCTTTGAATATTTGGAATCAGAGGAAGGGAAACAATTGATCCGCAGTGTTGGCCTGATTACGATAGACTGATCGAAAAGCATTAAAAAGGAGAGAATATGAGTGATAAGAATATTTCCATCATCGGAAATTTCAGAACGAAGAATAAAGTAGAAAGAGCAGCAGGCATTATCTTCACAGCCTTTGCGTTTTTTGCGGTACTGGCGGTATTCTCCATTACGCTTTATATGCTAATCAGCGGCACACCGGCTATCTTTGAGGTTGGACTAAAGGAGATTCTGTTTGGAACCGTATGGAAACCGACAGCAGAGAATCCCAGCTTTGGTATTCTGTATGTCATTCTGACTTCCATCGTCGGCACCTTCGGAGCGATTCTAATTGGGGTTCCGATCGGAGTTATGACAGCGGTGTTCCTGGCAGAGACTGCACCCAGAAGACTGGCCGGAATCGTCAAACCGGCTGTAGAGCTACTGGCAGGAATACCCTCGGTCATCTATGGCTTATTGGGTATTCTGATTTTAAACCCGATGATGTATAGAATAGAATTAGCAGTTTTTAAGGATTCCCCGGATCATCAGTTCACGGGTGGTTCTAATTTGATCTCAGCTATATTAGTTCTGGCATTGATGATTTTGCCTACAGTGATCAATATCAGTGAATCGGCGATTAGGTCTGTTCCAAAGCATTATAAACAGGCGTCTCTTGCTCTTGGAGCAACAAGAATCCAGACCATATTCAGGGTAATAATCCCCGCCGCCAAGTCCGGCATTGTTACTGCTATCGTTCTTGGTGTAGGCCGGGCAATCGGGGAAGCGATGGCAATCAGTATGGTGGCAGGCAATGGGGCAAATCTTCCTCTGCCCTTCAACTCGGTACGTTTTCTGACCACAGCGGTTGTTTCTGAGATGTCCTATGCGAGTGACCTGCATAAACGAGTACTGTTTACAATCGGATTGGTTCTGTTCGTCTTTATCATGCTCATTAATCTGGTTTTAAATAAAGTCATCAAGGGAGGTCGGAAGGATGCCGCAAGAGAATAGTGTTTACGGTAAAAAAATTAAGCCCCTGGATGTCCTTGCCCATATCATAATATATCTTTGTGCTTCGATATCAATTATTCTTCTGGCAGGTATCGTAGGGTATGTAGCTTACCGTGGAGCCTCTGCGGTTAACTGGCATTTCCTTACCACTGCGCCCAGTACGATCAAAGGTACCTTCGGTATTGCAGGTAATATTATCAATACCTTATATATTATTATCATCACTTTGATTTTGGCCATCCCCTTTGGAATCGGTGCGGCGATTTATCTGAATGAATATGCGAAACCGGGTCGGTTGGTAAATCTGATTGAATTTACGACTGAAACACTAGCCGGTATACCCTCCATTATCTTCGGTCTATTTGGCTATGTATTCTTCGGTCTTACACTAAAGCTGGGATATTCCATCCTGACCGGTGCCCTGACCCTGTCGCTTATGGTACTGCCTCTTATTACGAGGAACACCCAGGAGGCCCTAAAGACGGTACCAGTCAGCTACCGTAGCGGAGCATTAGGAATCGGAGCCACAAAATGGTATATGATCCGAACCATTCTTCTTCCCTCCGCAATGCCCGGCATAATAACAGGGGTCATTCTATCCATTGGTCGTATTGTCGGAGAATCAGCTGCACTTCTGTTTACGGCAGGGAGCGGATATCTTCTTCCGAAGCTAGGCCAGTATGGAGAAGGCTTGATTCAGAAAATAACAGAGCCGGGGGGAACGCTGACGATACAATTGTATCTCAGTATGGAGAAAGCCAAATATGACAATGCCTTCGGCATTGCACTGGTACTTCTGGTAATCGTATTCGTTATCAACCTGTTGACAAAATATCTGACACGACGATTTGATGTGAATAAATAAGTGCTCCCGAGGCTGCTAATGGAGGTTAAAATGTTAAAGGATAAGATAAGTACGAAAAACTTAAATCTATATTATGGAACTAACCATGCGCTCAAGGGCGTGGATATGAATATAAAGGAGAAGGCGATAACAGCCTTTATCGGCCCCTCCGGCTGCGGAAAATCAACATTTTTAAAGACGCTGAATCGGATGAACGATCTGATTCCCAATGTTAAAATCGAAGGTCAGGTAAGACTGGACGGGGAAGATATCTATGATCCGAGAGTGGATACCACCCTGCTCAGAAAAAAGATCGGAATGGTATTCCAACAGCCTAATCCTTTTCCGATGTCGATCTATGATAATGTTGCTTATGGGCCCAGAATTCATGGGATTAAGGCGAAGTCAGTCCTGGATGGTATCGTGGAAGAAAGTCTAAAGGGGGCTGCACTGTTTGATGAAGTCAAGGATCGTCTGAAAAAATCTGCCTTAGGGCTGTCTGGTGGTCAGCAGCAGAGACTCTGTATTGCCAGGGCATTGGCTGTGGAGCCTCAGGTCCTCCTAATGGATGAACCCACATCAGCGTTGGACCCGATCTCAACCTTGAAAATTGAGGATCTGATGTCTGAGCTTAAGGAAAAATATACGGTAGCCATCGTTACCCATAATATGCAGCAGGCTGCCAGGATCTCGGATTACACAGCGTTTTTCCTGGTGGGGGAAGTGGTAGAGTTTGCACCTACGGATACGTTATTCACCAGACCTGCGGATAAACGCACCGAAGATTATATCACAGGCAGATTCGGTTAATTAGTAGTATTTGACAGGGAAAATCTGAAACGGTATAATTTATATAAGGAGGAAATACCATGACAGCTAGAATGAGCTTTGAACATGAGCTGCAATTACTGAAGGATAATTTGCGTGAAATGGGTCAGATGATTGAGTCCGCTATTGAGAAAACACTAGTGGCTTTCGAGACGCAGGATGAAACTCTGGCAAGAGAGATCATATCCGGGGACCGTAACGTGAATGATATAGAGAAAACTATAGAATCCAGATGCCTTTCCTTGATATTAAAGCAACAGCCGGTAGCGAGGGATCTTAGGATCGTTACAACGGCGCTTAAGGTTGTTACAGATATGGAACGGATCGGGGATCATGCTGCGGATATTGCTGAATTGATTCTGAGGGAAAAGAGAGAGCATATCTATAACCTGGTAAAACATATTCCGGAGATGGGAAAGGTTTCGAAGGAAATGGTCCATGACGCGGTAAAGGCATTTACTAACCTGGACATTGAGGAAGCAATGAGGATTGAAAAGAAGGATGACGTGGTCGATGATCTCTTTGATCAGGTGAAGAAGGAAGTGGCAGTACTGCTTCGGGCGTCGACAGAGCATGTGGACCAATGTGTGGATATTCTGATGATTGCAAAGTACTTTGAAAGAATTGGGGATCATGCAGTCAATATCTGCGAATGGACAGAATTCCATGAGACGGGTACGATGAATAATATCAGAATTTTATAAAGGAAGAAAAGGTTTCTTTTAGACTCCATTGAACGGAGGGGGAGATTTGGAAAAGATCTATGTGATAGAGGATGATGAAAGCATAAGGGAGCTGCTCAGGGTAGCACTGGAAGGCTTCGGTTATCGAATAAGGGCATATGAGGCAGCAGAACCGGCTTTATCCGGTATGAAGGAGGAGAAACCGGATCTTGCTGTATTTGATCTGATGCTCCCGGGAATGGACGGCTTAACAGCAATTCGCCAAGTCAGGCAGGATCCGATCTTAAAAAACATTCCGATTATCTGCCTGATAGCAAAGGATAAGGAGCTGGATAAGGTGGCAGGCCTGGATGTCGGCGCTGATGACTATATTACAAAGCCCTTTGGAGTATTAGAGCTTGCAGCCAGAATCCGATCCCTGCTCCGAAGGGCTAATAAGACGGATACGGAGGAGGTAACACAGATAGAGGAACTTACCATCAATCCAAAGGCCAGGGAAGTAAGAGTGGAAGGGCGTTTGGTGGAGCTAACCTATAAGGAGTATGAGCTACTGCACTATTTGGTAGAAAATAATACCCGTGTCGTCAGCCGGGAAGAGCTGCTAAATCAGATATGGGGCTATGATTATGATGGAGAAACCAGGACACTGGATATCCATATCCGGTCTCTTCGTGCGAAGCTTGGAAAAGTTGGAGAACAATGTATCCGGACCACCAGAAGTGTCGGTTATCGGTTTGTTAAAGAGAAGGAATAAATGAAAAAAGCAGTATTTCAGAAATTCATACTGACCTTAACACTGGCGCTTGTTTTAAGCGGCAGTATTTTTAGTGTTACCATGAGTGATATCCTGCTCGACAAGACAAGAGAGCATATGCGAGGAATTCTGAAGGTTGTAGACTATTCTCTTAATTACGGCAGTAATCTTCAGGAGCAGATACTTAATTGGAAACAGGTACAGTTGGATCAGCATTCCCGCTTTACGGTAATGGACCTTGAAGGTAACATCCTGGCTGACAGTGATGTCGCCTCCTATCAATCCATGGAGAACCATTCCCATCGCGAAGAAGTGATGGAAGCAATCAATACCGGTTCCGGAGAGGCAAGACGAAAGTCGGAAACCCTGAAACAATCAATGCTGTACTTATCCGTTCTTTCCGATAACGGAGCTTATATCCTGAGAATGGCAGTACCTTTCTCAGGCCTATATGAATACATTGGACCGCTGCTTCCGTCTATACTAATCAGCATAGGACTATCCTTATTGATATCCGTTATAGTAGCGAACCGTTTTTCCAAAACAATGACAAAACCTTTAAAGGATATCGCGGAGGAGCTTCTAAAGCTGAAGGAGGACAACCCGGAGTTTGATTTTAAGCCATACAGGTATGAGGAGATGAATGTAATTGCCGATACAACGAAGCACATGGCAGATGCAGTACAGGCGTCGAGAAAACAGATAGAGTTTGAGAAAATGATAAGACAGGAGTTCTTCTCCAATGCCTCCCATGAATTAAAGACACCGATTACTTCCATCCGTGGATATGCTGAGCTTCTGGAGAATGGTATGGCAACCGATAAGAACATGGAAAAGGAATTCTTATTAAGGATCAAGCAGGAAACTGAGAATATGACGAATCTGATTAATGACATCCTGATGATCTCCCGTTTGGAAACCAAGGAAGCTGAGGTGGAGATCACAGAGGTAAGGCTATGTCCGTTAATTGAGGAGGTATGTACCTCATTGCAGCCCTTGGCAAAGGAGTTTCAGGTTACGGTATCGGCGAGCTGTAAGCCGCTGAGCCTAAAAGCAAATGCGGGGCAGATGAAGGAGCTATTCAATAATCTGATCATTAATGCAATTAAGTATAATAAACCGAAGGGCCAGGTATTCGTTACGGTCACTTCGGAGGCGAAGGATATTGTCATCATCGTAGAGGATACCGGAGTAGGAATACCGGAAGAAGCCAAGCAGCGGGTATTTGAGCGGTTCTACCGAGTTGATAAGGGAAGAAGTAAAAAAGTAGGCGGAACCGGTCTTGGTTTATCCATCGTCAAGCATGTGGTGAATTACTATAACGGAACGATAGAACTGGAAAGCAAGCTTGATCTCGGATCGAAGTTTACCATACGGCTGCCAAAAGAAAAGTAGTCTGATAGAAAAGAGAATTATGAGTAGGGGGTAAGGATATATCCAATTTATGTCGATATAGCTAATATGTTTGATCGCCCTTTAGGGCAGATCGGGGTACGGTGGTGCTTACGCCTGGTTCTTTCGGGAGTTGTGCTGCTATGAAGCTGTAGCATGGAGGATTTATATGAAAATAAAATTAAACCCCATATTCTTTGGTGGCTTTTTTCTGGCTGCACTACTGGCAGAAGGATATAGCCTACTTGTTTTAGAAGCAGATATCCTTACCATCGGCGGCTTAGGTGTTGTCATTCTGATCAGCCTTTACCTGCTTTTAGATTCCATCAGGGGCCAATGGAAGCAATGGAAGGAGAAAACCCTTTTCTATCTTGAGCATTTATACCGGGAAGAGACCGAAAAGAGCGATATCAGGTATACGGAGCTTTTAAATCTTCACAAAGCAACCTATACGGCAGCGAAGAAAAAGGCAGCTACGCTCGAGGTGAAGATGGAAGAGCTGATGATTAGGCTACAATCCATGGAGAAAAGCAATGAAGAGGCTCTTAATAAAGTAGTTGAACTTCAGAAGAAGCTGGTGGATGGACAAAAAAATGCCTTAAATATTGAGGTGAATTATCAGAAGGATAATACGAAGGCTCTGATTGCCGCAATCAGAGAGGAAGCCGGGATGCTTCATCACGAGGACAAATTTGAATTAATTCTCGAAGCCCTTAAGGAGCTTCCTTTCCGGTCAGATAAGCTGGACACCCCCCGTAGTCTATATGAAGAGGATAGCCTTACGGAGGAATGGCTGGATCAGGAGCCCGAGCTGACAGAAATGAGCTTCTTAGAGGAGGGACCGTCAGAAGAAGAGGAACCCTCAGAGGATGAGCAGCTACCTGTACAACAAAGTGAAGATGACATAATAGGGAACTCTGATGCGGAAATTGTTCCGCTGTATGATGATCCAAATAAAAGTCTGACCAAAGAGGAAATCGCAGCCTTGTTTTCCTCCTACGGGAAATAATAAAAATAGTCCGATGTGAGTTACATATGAAATAAATGCCACCAATCCAAGCTGTGTAAGCGTAGGAAGGTGGCATTTTCTTTACAGAATTCATGGGATCAGTGGAAGATCTGTCAGGCTGGCATCCTTTAAGCTCATAAATCCAGATAATCATCATCCTGGAAGGACGATTTCCGGAGAGCCCGTTTTTTATAGTAGGCATTTCTGCGCTTCAGACGAGGGCGCTCAACCAGAACAAAATATAAGCCGATGATTAAGGCAAATAACCCAACAATCAATCCAATGATAATCGGACGGTAGGTCACCTTATCCTCTGTAGTCGGACTGGCAGGAGCAGCTGCAGTGGGTTCCGGCTTCTCAGATTCTTTATGAAACAGGGAAGGCCGTACTACATTATTATATAGAATATCTGCTCCTCCAACATATTTTCCGTTATAGTTATAGGAAATCTTACCGATGACATTATCCTTGCCGGTTTCACTGCCCGCAGGGAAGAAGGAGACTTCCTTGACTGCATCTTGAAAGGAGGCACTGTTTGGTAATACCAAATAACCTTTCTCATCGGTCGTAATCGAACCGTCGGTTTTACCGAGTAATGTATTATATCGTGTGAAAAAAGGGCTTTCCTTAAGAACAGGGGCATCCTCCAGATCAGCAATCGGGTAGATTGAAAAGTTATCAAAGCCGTAATCCAGTAATTTTGTGGTGTCGGAGTACTGATGCTCACTGGAATCATCCCTCATGACAATACATACCAGCTCCAGGTCTCCACGTTTTGCCACTGTAACCAGGGTGTACCGTGATACACTGGTATAGCCGGTTTTTCCTCCAAGACAATTCTCGTAGCTACGGTTTAAGATAAACTTATGGTGGTTGGCTAAGTACCTGGTTTCCTCCTGAATATTCGTGGGAGGAATTGTATATGTCCGGGTGAAGAAAATTTTGCGAAAGGTTTCATTCTTCATCGCTTCCCGGGTGATTAAAGCCATATCATAGGGCGAGGTATAATGATTATCATCATGGAGCCCATGGGGATTCACGAAATTCGTATTTTTGCAGCCCAAGCTCTTAGCCTTCTCATTCATCATATGAATGAAGACATTCACATCCCCACCGCCAACATGCTCAGCTACAGCATAGGATACTTCATTGGCTGATTCCAAGAGGATGGCATAGAGACATTGCTGCATCGTCAGCTGCTCGCCGACATCAATACCGATTCGGCTGCTATCCAGGTCCACTCCGAAGATGGCATCTTTCGAGAAGGTAACAATCTCACCGGGGGTGGAATTCTCAATTGCCACAAGGGCTGTCATGACCTTTGTGATGCTGGCAGGGTAATAATGCTCGTTCATGTTCTTGGAATATAGAATTAATCCGGTCGAGGCTTCCATGACAATCGCCCCTTCTGCATATACATCCGGTCCTTCAGGCCAGCTGCTGCTATCCGAAACAGTGGCATAGGCAGCATGAGGCTTAAGAACCAGGGTTAAGCTGTATATTAATATGAAACAAAACAAAGAAAGCTTTTGTCTCTTCATAAGATCCTCCTATATAGTTTCGCAGAAAGAAGGTCTATTCGTCGCCATCCTCACGGTCATCGATGTTGTCAGCTTCCTGACCAAAGGAAGCATCCTTGCCGTGTTTTCTGCTGTAATGGCGTTCAAGAAGGTCTTTCTGCATAGGTACAAGATATTTATCAGGCAGAGCCATACAATGCCAAGCCATAAAGGCAATCTCCTCCATGACAACAGCATTATGGACAGCTTCGTTTGGACTGTCTCCCCAGGTAAAGGGTCCATGATTACATACGAGGACCCCGGGCATTTCCTCCGGGCTGATCTTGCCCTTACGGAAACGTTCAACAATAACCGCACCGGTTTCTCTTTCGTAATCACCGCGGATTTCATAGGCTCTTAATTTACGGGTACAGGGAATCTCCCCATGGAAATAATCTGCATGGGTGGTACCCAGCGCCGGAATCCCCATGCCCATCTGAGAGAAAATCGTTGCCCAGCGGGAGTAGGAGTGTACAATACCCTGGATGGAAGGGAAGGAGTTATATAATTCCACATGAGTGGCAGCGTCGGAAGAAGGGTTTAACTTACCTTCAACCTTAAGCCCGTTCAAGTCGATGACAATCATATCGTCCGGTGTCAGGTGCTCATACTCTACTCCGGCAGGTTTAATTACGACAAGACCTTTCTTCCGGTCGATGCCGGATACATTTCCCCAGGTAAAGTTGACAAGCTTGTGCTTTGGGAGAAGTACATTAGCTTCAAAAACTTCTCTTTTGAGACTCTCTAACATGTGGACTCACACCCCTTTTCTTTTGTTCCTCCTGAAGATGAAGCAACCACCCTTATCTGCTCTGTTCTTTTTTGATTTCCTTCAGACGCTTCATGACATCATTGGCACCCCTGCCGAAATAATCATGCAGAAGAGAATACTCGTCATACAGCTTATCATAAACTGCGGCGTTAGCCGGAATAGGGTAATATACGGTATCCTTAAGCTTACCCATGATTTGTCCGGCTTCAAATACATCATCATATCCACCCATTTTTGATCCTGCAGCTACAGCAGCAAAAATAGCGCTGCCCAGAGCCGGCCCCTGAGCGGTTCCTCCGATCTTAATCGGTACCTTTATGATGTCGGCATAAATCTGCATTGCCATCGGATTTTTATTGGATATTCCACCGGAAGCATAGAATTCATCCACCGGAACACCGTTTTCACGGAAGGTCTCAATGATTTTACGTGTGCCGTAAGCGGTAGCCTCAATTAAGGCTCTATAGATCTCTTCGGGCTTGGTCTGGAGCGTCATACCGAGGATCAGACCGGTCAGGTCCACATCCACCAGAACCGAACGGTTGCCATTCCACCAGTCAAGCGCCACCAGCCCACTCTCCCCTACCTTCAGCTGTTCTGCCTTCTTGGTCAGATATTGATGGATATTTAGTCCTTCTGCCTTAGCAGCCGTATAATATTCAGAACCTACACAATTCTCTACAAACCAGGCGAAATGGTCACCAACACAGGACTGTCCTGCTTCATAACCGAAATAACCGGGGCAAACGCCATCCTCAACTACGCCGCACATACCTGGTACGGTCTGCTCCTTCGTACCGAGCAGGATATGGCAGGTGGAGGTTCCCATAATAGCAAGCATTTTGCCCGGGCCATCGATCTTAACGGCGGGAACAGTAACATGAGCATCTACATTGGCAACAGCTACTGCAGTTCCGGGCTTTAAGCCGGTCAGTCGGGCTGCACTTTCTGTAATTTCACCGGCTTTGTTACCAAGTGGAGAGACCGGACAATTCAATTTATCTTCTACTACATTCTCAAGTCTGGGATCCAGGGCTTTGAAGAATTCCTTATCAGGATAACCCTCCTTCTTATGCCAGATCGCCTTATAACCGGCGGTACAGGAATTCCTGGTCTGTACACCGGTAAGCTGCCAGATGACCCAATCCGCTGCTTCAATAAAATAATCCGCTTCCTGATAAATCTCGGGAGCCTCATCGAGAGTCTGCCAGATCTTCGGAATAGCCCATTCGGAGGAAATCTTGCCACCATAACGGGGGAGCCACTTTTGACCGGTCTTCTCTGCAATCTCATTCAGCTTATTTGCCTTGTCCTGGGCAGCATGATGCTTCCATAGCTTGATATAGGCATGGGGTTCATTCTTATATTGATCGAGGAAACATAAGGGAGTACCATCCGACTTCACGGGAAGCAGGGTACAGGCTGTAAAATCAATACCAACACCAATTACATCTTCAGAGGCAACTCCGGATTCTTTAAGTACGGCCGGAATGGTGTTAGAAAATACATCAAGGTAATCCTGAGGATGCTCCAGTGCCCAGTCCGGCGGAAGTGTCTTTCCGGAGGGCAGGGTCTTGTCCATGACTCCATGGGGATATTCATATACGGCTGATGCCAATTCTTCTCCGTTTTCAACATTTACAAGAAGGGCACGTCCGGATAAGGTTCCGAAATCGACCCCAACAACATATTTTGCCATGTGAAATCCTCCTTAATTCTTCAACATAATGAGATAAAGCTTATTAAACTACTACCATTAAGGTATAGTGAAACACTTAAGCTAATTTTACTATTTCTACAAGGTATTGTAAACTATAAGATGGAAATTGATACTCGTATACACAAGAAGCGCTAATCGTTTCTGATAAAATTCATCCATTTTCTGGGGTAAGGTGACGGCAGTGGCAGGCATTCCTTTGTAGCTTCCTTCATTTTAAGCATCCAAGCGAAATTCTGCGCCAGATTGTTAAGCACTGACATGCCCTCTGTATCAGAACTGATCTCTCCGGGGGTACCGCCATGAATGACATTCCAGTAATAGGAGGGAGCAATCAGCATTTCAGAGATCAGGAAGTAATTATTCAACTGATCGAAGGTGGTAACTCCGCCACTTCTCCTGGGTATGGCGATAGAAGCACCTACCTTCAAGCGAAGCCTTCCGTGACTGGCATAAAAAAGACGATCCAGAAAGCTTTTGAAGGTTCCGGCAATACCGGCATAATAAACCGGACTTCCAAGAACAATACCATCCGCTGCATAGATAAGATCAATTATTTTCTTAAGTTCCTCATCAGAATGTACACAGTATCCTTCTTTACAGCGGTTGCAGGATATACAGCCTTTAATATCCAGATTACCCACATGGAGTATTTCTGTCTCGATGTCTTCCTTATGAAGTGCATCACAAACCGTATGTAGTGCATGCCAGGTATTACCCTTCGGTTTTGGACTTCCGTTCAATGCGATTACTTTCAAGCTCATTCTCCTTTCTGACCATAGATAAGCTGCCAATAGTATACTACATGGAGTTTATATTTTAAATAGAAATATGATGAGTTATGATAAATTTTCATCGCGCTACCTAAGAATTGGATTCTTAGTAAGGTGTAGGTTTGTCAAACATATGTTACACCATACCTAACAAAATTCAATAAGATATTCTGCGGTGATTTCCATCCCAGAGGTCTCATCGGAAAGCGGTTATAATCTCTTTTGTTATATGTATTTAGCTG
>JAEZHX010000196.1 GCA_023436765.1 Bacillota bacterium | reverse complement strand
TTTTCAATCATAACATAACCGAAAGAAAAAGTCTAGTAATATTTTTTATTCGTATTATGATGTAACTGTGGCGATGAAACGGATTTTTAAGGAGGCTGTCATGGAGAATTTACAGTACGGACAGGATGTGGAGACAGAACAGATTAAGAAGCAGAGCGGAGAGGCAGATCAGAGCCTGCCGGGAGCCGGTAGTTTAAGGCTGCAGGGGACAGCAGATTGGGAACAGGAAGAGAGGCACCTGGCCCGATGCCTGGGTGTCATACAGCAAAACATTGATAAATATTCAGTGGAATTAAAGAAGCTAGGTGATGAGACAAAGGAGCTCTATGATAATTACCGTTCGAGTAACCCGGAGCTTCACAATGATCTGGTGGTCGGTCTGGATCTGAAGTCACAGGTGGAGAGGATACTGCTGAAAAACCTTTCCGCGGTTAAGAAGCCTTATTTCGGCAGGATTGATTATTATGAGCTCGGGGATCAGGAGAGATTCTCCCTCTATATCGGCAAAAACGGAGTCCGAAAGAGTCGGACGGAGAGCTTGATCGTGGATTGGCGGGCACCGGTCTCCAGTGTATATTATGAGAGCGAGGTGGGAGAAGGCTCCTATCAGACTCCCTTTGGAGAAACGGTCGACATTTCCCTGGAGCTGAAGCGGACCTTTGAGATAAGCGATGGAACCTTAATTGATTTCTATGATTCGGATGTGATCACCAATGATGAGTTCCTGACCAAATACCTTAGCAAGAATAAAGAGGTGGTTCTGGGAGAGATTATAGCCACGATCCAGAAGGAGCAGAATGAAATCATCCGTGATACTCCGTTCCATAGTGTCATCGTGCAAGGAGTCGCAGGCAGCGGTAAAACAACCGTGGCGATGCATCGTATCTCCTATATCCTCTATAATTATAAGGATAAATTCCGGCCGGATGAATTCTATATCATCGGAAGCAACAAGATGCTCCTCAATTATATTACGGGAGTATTGCCAAATCTCGATGTATATAACGTAAATCAGATGACCCTGCAGGAATTCTTCCTGCTCCTGCTGGAGGGTGATTTTGATCCGAAGCGAGGAAAATACACCTTAAGTGACAGCTTCCTAAAGCTGGAGGAGAACCATAAGGAAGCAGGAAGATCGGAGCTCAAAGCCTACAAGGGTTCAATGCATTTTATCAAGGCGCTGGATTATTATCTGAAGCAATATGAACTTAAGACAGTGGTTACAGAGCCCGCCATATATAAGGGAGAGACAATTTACACGAAGGAGGAGATATTATATTTCCTGAATTTTTTCGAAGAGAAGCCCCTGCAGGAGAAGATAGACCTGCTGAATAAACAGCTGACCTACAGGATTGCTTCTATAAACGAACAGGAGCAGCAACGGAAAGAGGTAACGAATGCCGAAGTAAAGCCTTATAGGAATTATTTCGGAAACAGGAGCCAGAAAATCAATCTGATGGAGGTATATCTGGGGTTCCTTGATGAGCTGGAGCAGCATCCCGAGGAATTTCAGAATCAGGGAATTAAGGTATTATCAAGAGAGGGAATAGCACTGCTTCGTAAGGAGTTGCAGCATAAGAAACTGGATCTGTACGACCTGGCAATGCTGATCCTGACGAAGAGAAGGCTGAAAAGGACGAAGGATTTTGAGTATGTCAGCCATATAGTCATAGATGAGGCGCAGGACTTTGGCGTCATGGTATTCTATCTGTTCAAGACATTATTTAAGAACTGCACCTATACCATCATGGGTGATGTATCCCAGAACATCCATTATGATACCGGAATGAATGACTGGGAAGCCTTGAAGCAAGAGGTATTCCGGCCAGAGAAGGATAAATTCTATGTACTGGCAAAGAGCTACCGTAACACGGTTGAGATTTCCGACTTTGCCAGCAGGGTCCTGAAGAAGTGCAGCTTTAAGACCTATGACATTCAGCCAATCATCCGCCATGGCAATGAGGTTACCATATCGAGGGTAATCGGCGAAAAGGAAATGGTCACCGCTGCCGTAAGGATATTGAAGGACATTCTTCAGAACGGATATGATACAGTTGCCGTCATCTGTCGTACCGTGGAGGAGACCAGAAGGGTACAGGAGCTTCTGTCACTCCATATTAAGTTGGAGCAGCTGCCCGAGAATCTGGAGGAGATGACGTTTATGAACGGCATCATGGTGCTTCCGATCCATATGACAAAGGGTCTGGAATTTGATGCAGTTGTCATCTGGAATCCGGACGAGAAGAGCTATCACGCGAATGATGCGGATGCCAAGCTCCTCTATGTGGCCATTACCCGAGCGATGCATGAACTATATATCATCTACCAGGGCTCCCTGACGAAGCTTCTGGAATAATTTAATCAGTATTTAATCTCCCATATATTGATGATGATCCGAAAATATCATATAATCCAGATAATACATTATAGAAAAGGTTCTAGGCAGTATTTGGATACGATATTCGATATGTGAGGAGGCTCATCATTGATAGATAATACGCAGGAACAATATCAGCATAAGAAGAAACAGGTGCTTTTAAAGCACCTGAAGGTGATAGAAAAACAGGAGAAGAAGCTGTTCGAGGGGAAGGAAAATAATTTATTAATGTCAAAAATCAATCCAGTCCTCGCAAAGGTTCAGGATAAGGTACCCGAGACAATGAAAGCCACCCTGGACAAAGCCTTCTATAAGGGCTTCCGGTTGGTATTCGATAAGGGAAGCACCTATATCGAGAAAACCTATCAGAAGGATAAGCTTAAACTGGAGTATGATTTGAATAACTATGCGGTGGAGAAATACGCAAGCAGGAAGCTGATCAAGAGGCTGGATAAGCAGTCGAACAGATCAAACCTGATCAATTCCTCCATCGCAGTCATAGAGGGAGGAGCCCTTGGCTTCCTGGGGATCGGTCTTCCGGATATCCCGCTGTTCATAGCAGTTATCATCAGAAACCTGAATGAGATTGCGCTAAGCTATGGCTTCGATTATGAAACGCCGGAGGAGAAGAACTACCAACTGACACTAATCTGCGGAGCTCTGACGAAGGCTGAGGCTCAGATAAGATACAGTGAGGAAGCTGATTCTCTGGGTGCTAAGCTGGATAGCGGCATCGTGTCAAAAGCAGAGGATTGGGATTATGTCAGGGAAACAGCCGACCTCTTATCCGATACTTTGCTGACCGCGAAGTTCCTCCAGGGAATCCCCCTCGTAGGGATGATCGGCGGAGCAGTAAATCATACGGTGATTACGAAAATAAACCGCTATGCCAGAGTGAAGTATAAGAAGAGATACTTACAGAACAAGGTAAATACGCTATAATATCCTGTAAACCCGAATAAAATGTGTGAAGTGTATCAAAAATTAAGAAAACACACTCTTGACAAAACCATGGGGAATTAATATAATGGAAAAGTACTTTTCGGGTACATGGGATCTTAGCTCAGCTGGGAGAGCATCTGCCTTACAAGCAGA
>JAEZHX010000093.1 GCA_023436765.1 Bacillota bacterium | reverse complement strand
CATAACCAGTATCCTCACTATGATCTTTATCTATGTCCTCGGTTCCGGCTTCAGCCAGCCCTATGTCGCAGAGATTGCCATCGTGGATCTGGATCAATCGGAAACAAGTATTGCTATTACCGGACATCTGAAGGAATATGAGAATTACTCCTTTCAGGAGGATGAGTTCGAGCACGCGAAGAAGGAGCTGGAAGGGAGCAGGATTGCCGGAATTGTGTTCATTGACAAAGACTTTGAAGAGAAGCTGGCTGACGGCAAATGCCTGGTTACCCTATATAAGAACGGCGTCAATGTAGAGACTATGTATCTGCAGAACAGCCTGCAGCAGTATATATCGGATGCAATCAGCGATAACCGCTTTCCTGCAGAAGCCGCTTCCTACCTGCCTGTGAAGGAGGAGGTTCTGCGGGATAAACTCGAAGAGATCGGTTCAGAGTATGTTACCTATGAGGTCAACTCTACCTATTATGAGAAGGCTTCTTCCGAATTCAGTATGTACAAATACAACTTCGTCGGCTTCCTGCTCTTCTTCTCCATGTTTACCATCATGTTCGGGATCGGATCCCTTGTAGAGGAGAAGGAAATTCATGTGTGGCAGCGGCAGATGGTATCACCTCTGAAAACCGGTACCATTCTGATCGGTGATCTGATCAGTAACTTCGTAGTTGGTATGACTCAGATGACCTTAGTAATATTGTTAAGCAAAGCTCTCTTCCATATTGAATGGGGTGGATCTACCCTGGCAGTTATCTTAATTCTGGGGGCTTACGTCCTCGCCGGTACCGCCCTTGGTTTATTCGTATCCTGCTTCGTAAAAACCGAGCAGCAGCTTGGCGCCTTCCTGCCGACTGTCATCGTAGCTACTTCCATGATCGGTGGAACGATGTGGCCCAGAGATATGATGAATAACAAACTTCTGTTGGCAATCTCAGATGTTCTGCCTCAGCGCTGGGCGATGAAGGGTCTTCTGGAAGTTATCATGTATAACGGAGGTTTGAAGAGTGTCCTGCAACCCATCCTCTATCTTCTGCTTATTACAGCTGTTCTGATAGTAGTATCCCTCCGGCCATATCGCCGGGTAGGATAAGGAACCGTAAGACCGGCTAATTTCTCATGTATTAAGGACCGATATCAGTCTGTTATGACTTCATCGGTCCTATTTATGTCATTTATTATTGCATTCTTCTAATCTTAATCAGTAGACTAACCTAATTGCATGCTTCTCCATGTCAATGAAGCCGTTCTCCAGAAAGGTGACACCCTCTCCCTCAAGCATCCGCCGCTGATTCTTCTCTCCGCCGAAAATATTGCCGGGTGCCATGGTGCCATTGCGGTTGACCACCCTATGGCATGGAAGATTAAGGTCATAGGGCGCACTGTGCATCGCATACCCAACAAGCCTAGCTGCACCGGGCCTGCCAAGCATCTGTGCTATGGTGCCGTAGGTTATGACTGAACCCGGAGATATCGTTGCCACGATATCATATACCTGTTCAAAGAAGCCCTTATCATCCATTCGTCGATTCTCCTTCTTGAGACTCTGACTTTGGAAACCCGGAAGCTTCCACTACAGCATCGTCTTCAGAAACACTCCCTGCGGAATCGACTGCGTCCGTATCCATGAGTTCAATATGATCCTGCCGTACCTCATCCGTATGAGCTTCTTGATCTTGTTCCGGCTGGGTTCTCTTATACTTGTACAGACTGATCGCCGAAGCCAGACACAAGATAAAGCCAATGATAGCAAACGCAACGATAGCTGCTCCGATCCCCAGCCTATGCTCAGGTTTTACCGTCCCCCAATCTCTGTTCAGGGAATACGCTGTATATAGCAGGTAACCACCTGCGGCTATCCTGATATAATAAGTTGTTTTTGGTGATCTATTTATGGGCTGGCTCATCGATTCATTCCTCACAGTCTTTTTTGGTTTTCTTACCTTCTGCGCTTTCATCATACGCAAATATATTGTTATGTTACATGTATTTTTATAGCATTATCTGTCCCATTTATCACAGAGAGAATTAATCTGATCAGCGAACCTTCCGAGGTCTTTATTTGCTCCACCCTTATTCTTCTGAATCACTGCTACCAGACGTGCTCCAGCCTTAACCAGACGCTCGAATACCGAATCTGCCTTCCCATGCTGTACTTCCTTCTTCTCAACAGGAATAGGCTTTCCTTCATAAACACATACATTCCTGGCAAGATCATAGACAGTTCCGCTATAGGGATTCACAGCCTGATAGCCTAGTTCATCTCGAATGTAGGAGGTAAAAATCTCACAGACCTGATCATCCCCATGAACGACGAAGACTCTCTGCGGCTTTTTCTCGAAGGATTTCAGCCACCGAAGCAGTCCATCCCGATCCGCATGTCCACTGATACCGGCTAACTTCCTGATTTCAGCACTGACATTGATCGTCTCACCGAACAGCTTCACCTCTTTGGCACCATCCAAAAGGTATCTTCCCAGAGTGCCGACGGATTGGTAGCCAACGAACAGGATCGTGCTATCCGGCCTCCACAGATTATGCTTTAGATGGTGGCGGATTCTTCCCGCGTCGCACATTCCTGCGGCAGAGATGATCACCTTAGGCTCATCATCGAAGTTGATTGCCTTGGATTCCTCCGATGTGATAGAGGTCTTAAGCCCCGGGAATTTAATCGGATTGATACCCTTGTTAATCAGCTCCATCGCTTCCTTGTCAAAGTAGCCATTCATATTTTTTTCAAAGATCTGTGTGGCTTCAATAGCCAGCGGACTGTCCACATAGACCTTGAAGTCATTATGTCCGTGTATCAGACGGTCCTCTTTGATTTTACGTATGAAATACAAGAGTACCTGAGTTCTTCCGATGGCAAAGGAAGGAATGACCAGATTGCCTCCTTTGTCAAAGGTGTGCTGTATAATCTTGGTCAGCTCACTGACATAATCCGGAACCTCCTCATGATTACGATCTCCGTAGGTGGATTCCATAATCACATAATCAGCGTCGGTAATATACTGAGGATCATTGATCAATGGCTGGTTCAGATTACCGATATCTCCTGAGAATACGATCTTCTTCGTGATACCCTCTTCTGTGATCCAGAGCTCGATACTGGCTGAACCGAGCAAATGCCCAACATCCGTGAATCTAACCTCAATTCCCTCATACAGAGTAAAAGTCTTACCATAATCATGAGGTACGAACAACCGAATGGTATTCAGCGCATCCTCCATATCATAAATTGGAGTAAATGCCTCATCCCCCGAGCGTTTCCCCTTTCGATTCCGCCATTCAGCTTCTGCCATCTGGATATGGGCACTGTCACGGAGCATGATATCACACAGGGCAGCAGTGGCACCGGTAGCATGGATAGCCCCCCGGAAGCCTTCACTGTACAACATCGGAAGCTTTCCGGCATGATCAATATGAGAATGAGTCAGAAGTACGGCATCCATCTGTGCCGAAGGAATCGGAATCTCCTGATTCTCGAAGGCATCCTTTCCCTGTTCCATACCACAGTCAATCAGGATATGCTTACCGCATGCCTCCAGATAAAAGCAGCTTCCCGTTACCTCATGGGTTGCACCTAAAAAAGTTAAACGCATATGAAACCTCCTTTGTAGCCCAAACAATGAACCGACTAAACCGATTCACTTGTCCTGAATGAAATACAAGGCTATCGTATTGCATAACAAAGCATGCACGTCCTTGCTCTGCTTATATTATAGCATAGATGTTTTGTTTTGTTACATTATATATTAATTTCTAAACTATTTCACAGATGTCAATGCATTGAAGGATGCCGGTCGAAAAGCACGCTATTATTTGATACAAAAAAGCAGCGTGAGATCAGGATTCATCAGAAATGTAACTCTGTATGACAATAATCTCACGCTACACCTTATCTCATAAATGTAATCAGTCATACTCCCAGGAATAAACGCCTGCCTTTAAGAGCTTTCACTTAACTCACACGCTCAGCTGTTCCAGCTTCTTATAATCAGTAATAGTAATCACTCCCCTATTCAGTGAAACCATCCCCTCATTGGTAAAGTATTTTAACATTCGGGTTACCACCTCCCTGGCGGTACCCAGGTGATTTGCAATCTTCTCGTGGGTAATCTCCAGGCTATCCGAGGCCTCGATATTACTCTGTTCAAGGAGGAAATTCGCCAGGCGTTTGTCGAAGCTCATGAATAGGGCCTGCTCCATAATCCACATAACATCTGTGAACCGAGAGGCCATCAGCTGGTTTGTAAATGACATTACTGCCAGGGATTCCTCCGACAGGCGGCGGAAGGCAGCGATAGGGATTAAGAAGGCCTTCGTATCCTTCTCCACTTCAATATAGATATCAAAGGCGATATTCTTCATCATACAGGAGGCAGAGAAGATGCAGACATCCCTGTCAAACAAGCGGTATAAGGTTATCTCTCTGCCGGTTTCCGATATGATATACGCTCTCACCTGGCCGCTCTGAATCAGAAATAGCCCTGAACAGTTATCAGATCCGCTGCGCATGAATTCCCCGGCTGTGAAATGTTTTATTACCACCGTCTGCTTCAGCATATTTCTCTGGGATTCGGTTAATTCCTTCCAGAAGCTTAAGGTCTCCGAAAAGTAAGTAGTATTGTCCTTATGTTCCATAATAACCTCCATTGCCTGTCAGCCTATACTTACTTTGTTCCTCAGCAGCTATACTCTGAGCGGGCATCTCTTAAACAATACAAAATTGCATGCAAGAACCGCAATCCTGAAACAGGCTCTCCATAGGGTGTGCCTGTTTCTTATTGCATCGGTCCTGCATGCATTCTATGTTTTCTAAAGATAAATTAGACCTCGGTCTTCCAGAGTCCGTGGATATTGCAATATTCATAAACTGCTTCTACGCTATCGTCCTCCACTGCAAATACTGCAACCGGTTCCTCGCCGGGAGCCAGATATTTGATTTGTCCGCCCTTCTTCGTTTGCAAATAGATCCACATAATATAATGCTTCTCTTCCATAGGATGCGGTATACTTCCAACTTCAACCTTAACTATATTACCTGCAACGGATACGGAGGGAACATGCTTTTCCTTAGAGGCATCCACTGTATTGGCGACGACTTCTTCCATCTTTTCGCCGCAGCAAACTACGGATACTCCCGCATCGACTATCATGGTAATCATGTTACCGCAGTGTGTACATCTGTAGAACTTAACATCCTTACGCATTCTAATTTCTCCTTTCAATATACAGCCCATCAGACCATCGGTCTGATGGGCTATTCAGGTATAGTATATTCCAACTAAGTATTTTCAATTCCGAAATTACCTGCTCCTACCATTATACCTTATATCTCCAGCATTCTCAAGATGTCTTTTTTCGGTTTTACGCCAACCGCGGTTGCCGATACCTTTCCTTCCTTCATAACCATTAGCGTCGGTATGCTCATAACCCGGAACATCTCCGCCAGTTCCGATTCTTCATCCACATTCACCTTACCGACCTTGGCTGTCCCTGCTACCTCATCGGCAATTTCTTCTAC
>JAEZHX010000084.1 GCA_023436765.1 Bacillota bacterium | reverse complement strand
GTAAACCCCGAAATTCTGGATTGCAGGACTAACTCAGCGTTCTTGCCGCAGACATCGATCGGATCAAATTGAATGCAGCCCGCCTGGCGGACATATGCGAGGATACCTTCCTTGCCATGGAAGCGATACACTCCCAATAAGCCCTGTTTCCGCAGCAGGAACCTCCTTGCCTGCGCCTTGGTAATTAAAATCGCTTCCATTCTTCTCCCCCGTGAATTAAATTCTTAAGAAAATCGTGATACACAGTAGATGCCTTTTTAGGTATATGCTTTAAATATAATGAAGTACTAAATCACTTAGCAGCTAAATACAGGTTACAATAGCTCCCGTTCGATTTCCTGAATACTTCCCTCCGTATTACTCTCAATAAAATTAATGATCGTGTCACAGATGCTGTCCGCATGAGCCGTATCCGATGTAACACAGGCAAATCCGAGTATGATAGTTTGATGGACATCCTGCGCATCCACTTCTGCAATAGAGGCATTAAATCTATTCCTTACCTTTGCACACAGACTCTTTACAACCATGCGTTTCTCCTTTAGGGAATGAACCCAGGATACATGAATCGTTACTCTGACTGCTCCGATTACCATAGTCAATTACCACCCTTCTACATATCGTTTCCATAAAGGTTCCGGGTGACGGTCCCTCTAGAATATGTATGATCTGTTTTCACTTAAGTGATAAAATCCGTAGAGCTATCTGATCCCTTATCGGCCTTGTCAGTAACTGTTCAAAGATGCCGCTCCGGTCTATAACTCAATCCAATATAAGAGGATATCGGCATAGGTCCCATCCCCTAAGAGGAAGCCCTCGGGGATTGTACCCAGGCGATGAAAGCCAATCTTCTCGTACAGATGGATTGCTCCATGATTTGTGCTGACAACCGCATTGAACTGCATCCGCCGAAAACCCAGCTCACATCCCTTCTTCAGACTGTCCCGCACCAGAAGCTCTCCGATTCCCTTACCCCGGCAATCCTTCCTGATTGCGTAGGAGGCATTGGCGATATGGGAACATCGCCCGACATTATTCGGATGCAGGATATAGAGCCCAAGGACCTCCCCGTCCTCTACTGCAACTCCGGTATAGGACTGGGACCCAAAGAGCGTCTTCGCTCCTTCCTCGTCCAGCTCATTCAGCTGGGGGAAGGCGTTCCCCTCCCGGATTACTGTATTCCAGATCTCTGTCATTGCAGGGATATCTTCCAATCGGTATTCTCTTATTTGGTCTTCCATCTATTTTCCCCCGTTCCTTCTTCTCCTGCGTATCCTTCTTATAATCATTCTTACCAGCAGAATAAGAACCGCAGTAAGCAGCAGCACGATCCCATAAACCGCCAAAGCGATCAGGTTGGGGTGGGATAACCGTGCCAGGATATTCTTATTATCATCAACCACCTTGCGTCCCTGAAATTCGTTATAATAGGAGGGAACTGTAGGAACTCCATCCACCGGTTCGAAGGATTGCAGATAGGACACTACTGCAGCCCATTCCTTCAACTCTGTTTTGCTATTGCCATCGGTGCTATAAATAATCTGTTCCTCAAAATCCGTTACCGGTTGTCCTTCCTTCGTCTTCGGCTCCAGCTTCAGCAGTCCGAAGGATTTTTCCCCAACTACAGAGAGCATCTGAGCGGAATATAGCCCGGCAACGACTCGGTAGAGCTTATCATCCTCAATTTTCTCCAGATTATCCTCTGTGATAGGATCCGTCAGCTGCTGCGGACGTACCAGGGCGCAATCGGTAACCTTATTAAAGATCAACCTGTTAGGATTGAAGGTATATTTGAGCCCATGGAGGAATAACTGGGCGTCATTCATAATCGGAGTTACCGAGGCATCCACCTCGGCAATGGTCTTTAACTCTTTCCCTGTCAGGTACACAGAGAGCAAAGGATACCCCGGCATTTTGTCCGCTCCTATCCCTAAGGAACTGACACTGAAGGCATCCGCTGTTGTAATATCTCCCTGAAAGAAGGAACCGCGAATGGTACCTACAGGAACAATGGTTACATCCACCGGTATATAGTCGTCACCCTCCGCCTGCTTCACAGCATAGAGATAGGCATCACTGATCAGGTTTCCCAAGGGCGATTCCGCATGGTTGTCCTCTGTCTCTTTCTGAGTCGGAAAATTGAAGGGTGTAGTGGCAACTACTTCATCATACTTTAGGTCAAATTTATCAAAATATTCCGCTTGGACGATCTGCTTATAGTCCGAGACCAGACCTGCTACCTCCTCATTCTCGGTCAGGCTGTCATCGATCGGAATTAACTCGTATCGATCCGGCTTCCAGGTCGAATCACTCTGCCTGGAAAGCTTAAGAACACCGAGATTCTTACCATATTCCTCACTGGAACCGATGACCGTATTCCCGATTAGTATAGGCTCTGACAGCTTCGTATGGGTGTGTCCGCTTATGATGACATCAATCTGTGGAACCTCCTTCGCCAGCTTCTCATCCTCGGAGCTCTTCTTATTCTCAGAGGTTCCGGTATGAGAAAGACATATGATCAGATCCACCTTCTCCTGCTCCTTCAGGGTCTTTACGATTCTCTTCGCATGCTTTATCTCATCCTCGAAAACGACCTCCGACATCGGTGCACGGTCTGCAGCGTCCTTCCCCATGAGACCAAAGATACCGATTTTAATACCCTTTCTGGTAAGTACGGTATATTCCTTCACGCCATAGCTGTCCATGGCCTGCTTCAAAGCTGTGAGGGAAGCAGTCAAATTGCCTTCCTTATCCCCGGGGAATAGGGTATTTCCCTGGACCATGAATGGCAGGTGGTCCCCACTCTCCACTGCGGAATTTAAGGAAGCTGCCAGTCCTTCCGGGCGGTAATCAAATTCATGGTTACCCAGGGTAACCACATCATAGCCCATCCTTCCCATTAAGCGAAGCTCCGGAGAAGTACTTGAAAATATCGTCTGGAATGGTGTCCCCATGGAATAATCCCCGCCATCCAGAAGCAGTGCTTCACTGTCGATGGTTTTCTCCGCAAGAATCGCACTCTGCAATCTGGCATAGCCGCCGAGCAGCTTCACACCGCCTTCCCTCTCCTCCTTAAAGGGTAGGAAATTACCGTGCAGATCATGGGTGAATAATATCGTGACAGAAGCTGTCTCCTCCGCCGCAGGAATCTGTGGTATGTAAACCATCTGGAGCAATAAGCTGAATATCATCGTGAAAAGAATAGTTTTCCTAAACTGATGTTTCATGTTGTCCCTCCTCCTTATGTGGTTTCCTAAAGCGATAACCGGGGCAGCAGCGCTCCTTCCCCATGGATATTCGTCCATAATGGGATATATAAAGTACTGATGCTCCGGTTTACTTTCCTGTAATCTAAGTCTATTCCACCATAGCGTCCCATTTGACTTCAAGGGGTGTGATTCTGACTTCATTACTGTCTGTTTTGAATTCTTTGGTCCAGAAGGGCTGCTCAGGAAGGTTCTCCGAGGGTCCCGTATACTCCGGATAGTCTCCGTATTCCTCATGATGAATGACGATACCCTGCAGCTTCCACCATTCTTCATCCGTCAGTCTGGTATCACTGATGAATTCATAATGGGAATAGACAGAACCCCTGGACAGGTACAGTTTACCATCCACGGGGATTACCACATAGATATCATCAAAATAACCGGTTCCCAGAGAGACATAAGTATCCTGATTGGTTGCGACATCCGTGACCAACATGTCGGTAATGTCCGCGTCCGAATAGGCGCCGCCCGTGATACCTTCCAGAAAGAGCATAGAGATCCACTCCAGCGTGCCTCCGTAGGAGAGAAGCTGCCGATACTCCTCCTCGGTCAGCATCTCATTGTTTAGTTCCTTCACGGAGCATACAATCAGAAGCTCCAACAGCTCCTTGTATTCCTTTGCTCCCTCCGCCAGCTTATCATTCATCATCCCCTGCTCAGTAAGCACCTTGATTGTATGATCCGTCAGATAAAGCAGCTTCGCATAGAGCTCTACATTCGGTTCCACATAGTGATAATCCGCATACTTGATATCACCACCGGCCTCAGCAACAGATTGTTTTCCGTACAGTACCGTATCATGCTTTAATTCCGTATAGCTTCCTAACGCTGTATTCAGGGATTTATATTTCCAGGCATCCGTGGTCATAAAGAACGGCATACCGGAATCATATCCATACTCGGTCAAAGCCTCCTGTATGGACCAGATCCATCCATTATACAGATTATCATTCCAGGTATCCAATCCATAGGAGGATACTTCACCCTTCATCTTCTGATATAGTTCTGTATATTTCGGCCAAGCCTTCTGTGGCTTATAGTGATCAAATAACAGCTGCTCAGCCGTATTACTTCCCAATACTCCCATGACATCCAGTGCAGAGGGATACGGTCTTAAGATAGATTCTGTCAGGTTCTGCATGACATAGCTATCGAGGATATATCTCTGCCCCATGTAACGGAACTGCTTTCCGGTCGGAGTGTCTGTGAATTCCAGCTTTGCCTGGATCTTCGGTTCCGGAAGCACCTCTACTGCCTGCTTCAGCTTATCATAGTAGCTCTGTTCCAGGAACAGATTCGGGTCCTCTGTGTCACCGAATACTGTTATCCTCAGTTGATTCATTGTAAAGGTATCGATATCATCCGCTATCCCGACGTATTGGGCAGTCGGTTGATAGATTCTGGACCAGCGCTCTGCCGGACAGCTTCCCTCCTGATCCATGAAGGTAGCATACGACATGAGTAGCGACTGGACCGTATTCTCATACTGGAATTCCTTTCCCTCCATCAGGGACAGGGGAACCGTTCCGAACCACATCATGGTCTGAAAGAATCTTCCCAGCTCTTCACTTCTCGTATAATGCCCTCTGATCTTGAACTGTGAATAATCAAATTCAAATTCCAAATATGGAGATTTGGTGTACCCTCCCGCTTCCTTAATCAGTGAATATTCACTGTTGGCTAAGGTAAACAGCTTCTCCGGCACAGCCGAAGCCTTTACCGGACTATCTCCCGGATACACTGCCTTACTGTCGGCTTGCTCCGTGATCAACATTCTGGCGATCAGATAATAGACGATATTCCTCTCCTGCAGGGCTTTCAGCTCCTCGCCCTCCAAAGCCTCCCACAGTAACAGAGAGTTCTTAAGCATCTGAAGAGTCAGCACATCCAGGTCCTGATAGAGATAAGCTGACTCAATATTCGTCAGTGATTTATCATAGAACTGATGGTAGGTATGCAGTACGGAATCCGCTGTGATAAAATTCGGTACCCCTTGGTATACATTCGAATCATAGGTATAATGCATTCTGGTTGTTGTCGTAGGAAGCACCACAAAGCCATTCTCAACCAGTGACTTGATCTGCTCCTCCGTAAAGCCTGAAAACTGATCAATATTCTCGATATTGGAAAGATCCTT
>JAEZHX010000043.1 GCA_023436765.1 Bacillota bacterium | reverse complement strand
AAAAACTACAGAAGAGCTGCTGCAGGCAATCAGAACCTATGACAGCCGGGAATATCAGTCGCGATATGATGCCTTCCATACAAAATACAATCATGCTGATAATGGTACGGCTGCACAGAAGGTTGTGGGCTTGATTGAGGAGCTGGCACGAAGCCATCGGCGATAAAATGATACAGTGCAGAATTAATGATAGAACTATTTTTCTGTCTGCCTCAATAGTTGAAGCTATGTCTGCAGGCCGACATGTTTGTGGGGGAATAGGATGATGTTAAAGTCAATCGGATATAGAATGTTTGCACTGATTTATTCCCTGTGCAAACCGCTACCGCCAAAGAGAAAAAAGGTACTCTGCATCATGACTCATGATGATGGGGAGAGTAGTAATGTCAGTCTGGCCGTAAATGCACTGAAGCAAGAGCGTACAGGCTATAGCTTTTCGTATATCACGAAGAGAGAAACCCTGGAGGTGAAAGGGCTCAGCAGCATCAAGGGGCTCGTATCCTTCTTCTTAGTGAAGCCTTATCAGCTTTCCCGGGCAGAGATCATCCTGATGGATAATGTGTTCCTGCCTATGGCTTACCTGAAGAGGAGAAAGTCAGCTAAGGTCATTCAATTGTGGCATGGTACAGGTACAATTAAGAAGTTCGGACAGCATGTGAATACCGGCCGGCTCAAGGAACTGGAGAAGAGGGCGAACAGTAACATCACCCATCTGATTGTGAATTCAGAGGAGACGAAAAAGCTGTATGCGGAGGTCTTCGGCATCAGTGAGGATAGAGTCTATCCGATCGGACTTCCTAAGACGGACGAACTGATTCATCGGATCGGAGATTCTGAAAGGTTGGGATTTAATAGGGACAAGGACTCAATCTATCATAAGTATGCTATTCCGGCAGCTGCAAAGCTCGTACTCTATGCACCGACCTTCCGGGATAATGAACTTCTGGGGACCGGCATCCTGAATAAGCTTTTCGATATGCAAAAGTGGCTTCCTGAGGATCATTACCTTGGTTTAAGACTGCATCCCTTTATTGCTGAGGCAAGCAAAGAGGTTGTGCTTCCGCCGAGAGTCTGCCAGATGTCCTATGAATCAGATCTGAATTCCTTAATCATGGCTTCGGATATTCTGATTACAGATTATTCTTCCATTGTATTTGAATACTGTCTGACCGGAAAGCCGATGGTGTTTTTTGCTTATGATTTGAGGGAATTTTCCGATTACGGCAGGGGCTTTTATTATGATTATGCAGCCTATGTTCCCGGACCGGTTACTGCAACTGCGGAGGAGACAGCAGCCGTTATCAGAGAAAAACAATATGGTACAAAAAGCATAGCCTCCTTTAGGGACAGGAATTATTCCTATCTGGATGGGAAAGCAACAGAGAGATTGTTGGATATCATAAAGCAAGAGAAACCCGTTTATCTGTAAGTTTTGAAAAAGCTTACAAATAGAACGGGTTTCATTAAGCTTAGCTATTACCTAATATATGCATAGGTTTCCGGATCAGCCTTTACTGCTGTCTGATCTTTTCAATATAATCGGAATATTCCTGAACATTAGGGGAGACAGTGTATTCCTTGTCATCAAAGAGCATTTGATGTAGACGGACGACATTTTCCTTCAGTTGAATCGGAAATACATAAGATCCTCTTTTATAGCTCTTTGCGACCTTCTCAAAGGGGAAGCCGGTTTGTTCGACGATATCATAGGAGAACACATCCTTAGCCAGATCGAGGATTTCATCCTTCTCCAGATTTGTTGCAGTCTGAGGAAAGATCGTGTTGATCAGGTCATATATAGTCGTCAGCTTGGAGGATTTCACCTTATCGAAGATCTTACCCAACACGATGCGCTGGCGTTCGGTCCGTTTAAAGTCCCCGCCCTCCGTATAACGGATACGGGCATAGGCAGTTGCCTGGGTGCCGTTTACCGTTTGGGTTCCGGCAGATGTGAGTCCGGGAACATTGGTATCGTTGATCCTATTCAGCTCTCTGACATATCCGTTCAGAGTTTTCAGCTCATTTTCCTTAATATCCAGGGTTATCCCACCGAGCTGGTCAATGGTGCCTATGACAGCACGAAAGCTTACCGTTACATATTCCGTGATATCCAGATCGAAATTCTTATTGATCGTGGTGAGTGCCAAGGAATAACCGCCATTGGCATAGGCTGCATTGATCTTCGAATAGCCGATATCCGGTATGTTTACGTAGGTATCGCGATAGATGGAAACCAGCTTGACATCCTTCGTCTTATTGTTGATGCTGACAATCATAATTGTATCAGAATTACCCCGCTTTAGGGAATTGTCTCTGGTATCAAGGCCGAAGACAGCGATATTACGGTAACCGGTGATCTCGATTCCGTCATTTTGTTCTATACTCTGGTCATCCTCATCTACAATCTGTATCTTATCAATAGATTTATTAAGGGAGCGGTAGATAAAACCTACTCCGAGAAGTAATATGACAAGAGCAATCTGGATTATCATAATTCGAGTGTGGCGTTTCTTTTTTCTAGTCTTTTGCATAGACATAGTGAGCCTTTCTGTTTAGTCCTTGTATTACAATGATTAATAAGCATTTTTGTTGATAAAGCCCTTAAATACCGTTAGAAACATGATTTTAAAATCCAGGCCAAGTGTCCAATTCTCGATATAATAAAGATCATGATCAATACGTTTACGGATAGAGGTATCTCCACGATAGCCATTGATCTGGGCCCATCCCGTAAGTCCGGGTGAGACCTGATGCTTAATCATATATCTGGGTATTTCTTCTTTGAACTTTTCAACAAAATAAGGGCGTTCCGGACGGGGGCCGACCAGACTCATATCACCCTTCAGTACATTAAAAAACTGTGGAAACTCATCGATACTAGTCCTTCTTATGAACTTGCCGATGCCGGTAACTCGTGGATCGGAGCTGGTGGTCCAGGCTTTCTTCTCCTCCCCTTCCTTCTGGAGTACCATGGAACGGAACTTGTACATCTTGAAGGTCCTGTTATGCTTGCCAACGCGGATCTGAGTGAATATCACAGGGCCTTCGGAAGACAGCTTGATTAATAAGGCTACAATCACCATAGGAATCGAAAAGATAATGATGGCAAATAATGCACCTAAAACATCCACCAACCTTTTTACGAGCTGATTAAAGGTATTGCTTAACGGTACATTTCTGATGTTGATGACCGGTAGACCAAAGAGGTCCTCGGTATAAGGCCTCGTTGGAATAAAGTTGTGGTAATCAGGAACAAATTTCGTATGGACTCCTGATTTTTCACAGGTAGCGACCAACATTTCCAGCTTCTCATACTCGGCAATGCTTAAGGTAATACCGATTTCATCCAGGGTCATCCTTGAAAGGAAATTTTCCAGCTGGTTAAGGGTGCCGATGACCGGAACCTTTTTATACATGGTTCCAACCTCCATGGAATCATCCAGAATTCCATGAATATAGTATCCCCATTGGGGGTTTGCAAATATACGGTCAATATAGCTTTCTGCAGCTCTACTGTATCCAACCAGGATAACATGCTTCAGGTTATAGCCCTTTCTTCTTGCAAGCCTAAGGGTATAAGCAAGCGTCATTCTTGCTAAGGTGGCAATCAGGACATTCACTAGGGAGAACAGAACCATGAAGGTTCTGGAGATATCTCGTTCTCCCAGCATATATAACAGTGCCAGATAAAATATGGCACCGAAGACATTAGCAAAGGTGATGTTGAAGAATTCTGACCATTTCTTCTTATTTCTCTTCGGTGTATAGAGCTTCGAATAAGAATAGATAATCAAGTATAATGGTACGATAATAATTAAGTAACGGGCATATATAGCCAGAGGATAAAAGGTACCGACCTCAGCCGAGAAAAACCCAATATGGGTCATAGGGCTTTTGAATCTCAAATAATATGTGATTAAATATGCTATGATTATAATGAAAGTATCCATCAGGACCTGAACTCTGTTCAACATTCTCTGGTTATCCTTTATCATTCAATATCACCTCTCATTTTCTGGATTCTGTCAACGTCACTACTATAATACATGATGATAGCATTTTCAACAATAAAAATTTTATTAAGATTTCTATACATATAACAGGATACGAGGGAGAATTCTTATTTTAAATCAATTAATTTCTCCACATATTTTTTGCTTTTTATTCACAATCTTTACACAAAATACTGATACACTCATCCTATAGACGAAACAGAAAGCAAAATGGTTTCGAGCATAAACCAAATGGTACGATAGAATGAAAGGAGAGTTGTTATGGAAGAGTTTGAGAACAAGGATAAGGAACAGGCAGTTCCTCAGAATGATAATATAGAAGCAAGGCAGGTGAATCAAGTACCCGCACAGGATGATAGAGTACCGGCACAGGAAAACAAGATTCCGACACAGGATTACAGAGTACCGGCACAGGAAAACAAGGTTCCGGTACAGGATTACAGAGTACCCACACAGGAAAACAAGGTTCCGGCACAGGATTACAGAGTACCGGAGTACAGCTTCTGGGCAGAGCAGATGTCAGGGCGGAATGCTTATCAGGATAGCGCACCGAGACCAAATGCCTGGGAATATGGTCATGTTGGGTTACCGACAGTAGGGACTGAAATACCAAAAAAGAAGAAGTTTAAGACCTTGCGTAGCGTTCTGAAGGCAGCATGCTTTGGTGTATTGGCAGCAGCGAGCTTTATCGGAATTCTTACCATTTACAATAAAATTAATCCGGAAGCAGAAAAGGACAACACCTTTATCCTTGGAAGCGGGAATAACGAGGACTACGGCGAGGTTCACTTGACCATTGGCAGCACCGAGAAGGGTACTGTGCAGAAGACCACCGGGGAAGTAGTTAGCAATATGGTTGATGCTACGATGCCGTCCATTGTTTCGATTACCAGCGTTTCCACCCAGACAGATTATTGGTTTGGTCAGGAATACAGCAGTGAAGGCAGCGGTTCCGGAATTATTGTAGGAAAGAATGAGAAGGAACTTCTGGTTGCAACCAATAATCATGTTGTAGAGGGTGCGGATCAGATTAAGGTTACCTTCATTGACGGCAAAGAGGTGAATGCGGTTATCAAGGGTACGGATTCAGCTGCGGATCTGGCGGTTGTTACCGTGGATATCTCCAACATGGAAAAAGGCACCCTGGATGCGATTAAGATAGCCAAACTAGGTAATTCGGATGATGTCAAGGTTGGTGAGATGGCGGTAGCGATCGGCAACGCTCTTGGCTATGGACAGTCTGTAACAGTAGGTTATGTAAGTGCTAAGGACAGAAAGGTAGAGGTTTCGGATAGTTACTCCTATAAGACCATGGTTCTACTTCAGACCGATGCTGCAATTAATCCCGGCAACAGCGGAGGAGCGCTGCTGAACGTAGATGGAGAAGTAATCGGTATCAATACCGTGAAATATACCTCGGATGCGGTTGAGGGCATGGGCTACGCCATTCCGATTTCCAGAGCCACACCCATCATCAATGATCTGATGAGTCGTGAAATCCTTGCCACTCAGGATCAGGGCTTCCTTGGAGTAACTCCAACGGATGTGACCGAGGAAGTCTCAAAGATGTACAATATCCCGGTCGGTGTATTCTTATCCGAAGTGATGGCAGACGGTGCGGCAGCGAAGGCAGGTCTTCTTCCGGGCGATATCGTTACGAAAGTAAATGATAAAGAGATCACCTCCAGCACCCAGCTGAGGGAAATGGTCTCCAGTATCAAGGCAGGCACGGATATTACTGTAACCTATATGCGTGGAGAGGATGGCAGCTATAAGGAGCACATCCTTACCGTAACCCTCGGTTCCAGATCAGAAATCCCCACAACAGAATAATACAAAGAAATATTAATAAAGAACCATCATAACTATATGACACAAATATATTTAATAATGAATGTTTAATAATTAAATCATCAACCATGAGATAAAATTGTTTTATTGCTATAGAAAATAATCCCAGGAAACAGGATTAACTATAGGAATGAATAACACAGGCTGTTGCTCACAGCTGTGAAAGGATGCAGAAGCCCCCTACACACCCCTTAATGCACCGTTTGAAAGACATGTTGAAGATTTTGTATGCCAGAACCGAACATTCTAATGTTCGATTTATGGCATACAAAATCAAGATGTGTCTTTCAACCGGTGTGTGTGGGGTGTGTAGGGGGCTTCCCGCATCCTCCACTCAGTCCAAGCAACAGCCGTCCCTTAGCCATCCCCCACCCGTCCCTTGCCAATACCCGGTTCCTAGGATTTACACTATTGTAGGATTGGAACGGATACGATATAATAGGATAATATATTTATAGAAGAATCATTGCTACTACAGTTTACCATAGAAAGCGGAGGACAGTATGAATTATAAGGATGATAACGATACGTTAGGTAATGATAAATATAAAACCCATCATGACGATCATGATGAATATGAGGAGGTATGCTATCTCTGCAGGAGACCGGAGAGTGTTGCGGGTAAAATGGTACATATACCAAACAACATCAGCATTTGCTCTGACTGTATGCAGAAGACCTTTGACACCATCAATAAGGGAGATAATCCCTATCTGCATATGATGGGGATATCCCCCGATCTGCTGCGGATGACCAGCTTAAAAAGTGATATCTCTGAGCCCCAGAAGTTGAAAAAGAAGAAATCGGAGGAAGAAATCAAAGAGGAGGTTTTTGACCGCAAGAATGTTCCTTCCCCCCATGTTATTAAGGCAAAGCTGGATGAATTCATCATCGGACAGGAGCGCGCCAAGAAGGTAATCTCGGTAGCGGTTTATAACCATTATAAAAGAATAGGTTCCCCGTCCGTCCGTGATATTGAGATAGAGAAGTCCAATATGCTGATGATCGGACCTACCGGCAGCGGTAAGACATATCTGGTGAAGACTCTGGCAAAGCTTCTGAATGTACCATTGGCGATTACAGATGCTACCTCCCTGACAGAAGCCGGTTACATCGGTGATGATGTGGAAAGCGTCATTTCTAAGCTCCTTGCGGCAGCGGGCAATGATACTGCCAAGGCTGAGCGCGGAATTGTATTCATAGATGAGATTGATAAGATTGCCAAAAAGCGTAATACGAACAGCAGGGATGTCAGTGGCGAGTCCGTTCAACAGGGACTTTTAAAGCTACTCGAGGGAAGTGATATCGAGGTCCCCGTGGGGGCTACTTCAAAGAATGCGATGGTACCTCTTACAACAGTGAATACAGAGAAAATTTTGTTTATCTGCGGCGGTGCTTTTCCGGATTTGGATAAGATCATCAAGTCCAGGCTGAATAAGCAATCCTCCATCGGTTTTAAGGCGGATCTCAAGGATAAATACGATGATGATATCAATATTATGGAGAAGACCACAGTCGAGGATCTCAGAGAGTATGGAATGATACCGGAATTCTTAGGGAGACTTCCGATACTATTCTCACTGGAAGGTTTGACGAAGGATATGCTTGTCAAGGTGCTGAAGGAGCCGAAGAATGCGATACTGAAGCAGTACCAAAGCTTGCTTGCCTTAGATGAAGTGGATCTGGAATTTGCACCTGATGCTTTGGAGGTAATTGCAGAGAAGGCTCTGGAGAAGAAGACAGGAGCAAGAGCCCTACGGGCAATTCTTGAGGACATTATGCTTGACATCATGTATGAGATTCCTAAGGATGATAATATTGGCCGGGTGATCATAACCAGGGACTATATCGAGGGGAAAGGTGTGCCTGTCATTGAGATGAGAGGGGCCGAGAAGCATAAGGTAATTCCGCAGAAAACTGCAAATCTCTGATTCATGTAAATTGGGATAGAGAGGGAAGAGGGGGATGGAAAGTGTCACTGTTACATCATAGGAATGAGCCGGAGGAACTCCTGACTGAAGAACAGGCCAACCGTGAGGAAGCTCTGGAGAAGGAGTTTACAGAAGAGGGGGAGTATGAGGTTGTCGAGAGGGAGATCCTGCCTGCGAAAATCATTTGCCCGGATTGCGGAGGAATTACCCTGGAGGGATTGGATTTCTGTGACAAATGTGGTGGAGAATTGTAGTATCAATTGTTCATAAGGCGTATAAATATTATATTGACAAACTAAATGTTCAAGGTTATGATAGATGCAGAATAAAGGCGTTCAGAATGTATAACAGAAAATTCGCTGTTCATCCATAAGGAACGTCTTATTTATACCATTAACAGGACATCAGATTAATACGTTAAAGCGTTTA
>JAEZHX010000031.1 GCA_023436765.1 Bacillota bacterium | reverse complement strand
GTGTTCATCCCGGAACACTAAGACAATTGTTATACTTGGCGTTGCTCCGTACTGAACCAGGTTGGCTCCATTGGATAGATAGGCTTCAATTCCGGAGATAGTTTCAGAACATAACGGGCATCCTCCGGCGTACTCTGATGGTTCATAAATAAGTTCACAGATCGGGCACTGGACAGCTGAAAGGGGAATAACGATTAATGTAATAGTAGTAGATGCACTGAGGTAACTTACTGTGGCTAAATAAGTTCCTGTCTCAGCGGATGTACGGTCTATACTCCAATCGGTAACGCTCCCACACCTCCCGTCCGCATAATATGCAATTACTGATAAGGTAATCTCATCATTTTGATTCACTGTAACTGCGCCCGGATCAACAACAATGCTTACTACATTTTCAGAGCAGACAGGGCATCTGCCATCAGATACGGGATAACTCGTACCGCATATCGGACAGATTATACTTCGCTCTTCAACCCAAACCATTAACTCTGCAGTATACCCTCCAAACTCTACTGTAACTCTCTGCATTCCTAAGGTATCCGGTTTATAATTACTTGTCCAGCCGTTTACCGGTCCTATGTGGCCGTCTTTATACATTGCATTTACTGTTATATTTAGGGGAGCTCCCTGATTCACCCTTATAAAGTCAGGATCTACCTCAATTCCTATCATTTCCTGAGTGCAGATGGGACACCCCCCGTCTGTGTCATTAAGATCAAGAGGATATACTGTTCCGCATTTGGGACAAACCTTTTGAAGAGGAGTAACCTCTACTATCACTTCAGTAGTTTTCGTGATTTGACCCTCAGAATAGCTAATTGTTACGCTCTGCGTACCAATTACTGTTGCATCAAATCCGGAAACACTGTATGCATCTACAATCTTACTACTTCCATCTTCATAAAAAGCTGTTACAATAAAGCTTGGTTGCATATATCGTTCAATCGTCTGCATGGCTGGTTCCATGCTGATATATGACAAAGGAGAATTACCTAATAAAGCAACTGTTAGTGTACATGTTCTTGTTCCAACCGTTCTCGCATTCCCTACCAGGCCACTGTATGTAAGTGTTACTGGCTCCATATAATTCATAGAAGCTGCTACAGGGCTATCTGCTTTTCTTCCCGATAAGTAAAAGGGTTTATTTGTACTATGGTCATGGTTAATATCAGTGCATGCAAATGTGCTTCCTTCAGCATCTGTATGTGATATTTCTTCACCCGTTACCGGATGAATATCCTCAATTTCAACGTCGTATAATTCTCCGGTCGCATCAAGGTAATTCATGAATTCTTCATACATTGAAATATCCAATCGCCCCTTTTCCCGTATGGAATCAGAGAAGGCCTGCGTCTTCTCATCCACAAGAGCAACTATGGTATCGCTATTGGATTGTGCCAAATATTGAAGAGGGAAAACTATAATGAGTACAAGCATTAGGAATCCCGCAATCATCCTCCCCGGATAATCCATCTATTCTCTCCCTGTATGTTCACTTTATTTATACACCCGAATGATTAAAATCTATCCGGATTAAAACATGCTGCGTATCATAAACATATCTTTTTATGTAACTACCACTTTTTAATAGTCCGAAATATCTCTCAAAATCAATACCATCAGGAGGAATCACTTCTCCATCTATGGTAATGGGATACTCCCGATATCCCATTATTACTGCATATAGTTCTTTTCCCGGCACTAGTCCCGTAACGATCTCGTTACACTGCTGATACAGCCCACCTTCTTCAAGTGCACGTTCATTCGCAGCATTTATGAGCCTTTCAGTGGTCAGTTCTTGTGATGTAAGATAGAGCAGTCCTAATCCGAAGATTATTATCCCTAATAGCATTTCGCCTAATTCAGATATTGTATGACGCATCCTAATTCCTCCGGAGCAAGTAGTTATTACTGCTGAACAAACTGAATACCCATGATAGCCTTATTATCCGTTCTGATAACCTCACCCCTAAATAACGCCTCAGGCTTAATGAAGTACCGTGTGCTGGCAAAGCTTTTCATATCATCCAAGTACTGCTTATTCTCATAAGAATTCGTATATGCCGTTCCCGATACTGCAGTTGTTACCTGCACATAGATAGGGGCTGTTTCGCCCGTATCATAATCCCCCAGCTGCTCTTTAATAAAGTTCCTTACCTGGCTTCCCTTCACCTCTTGTCCGTCATATTTCATTAGGCTGTATTCAGCTATTCCATCCGCAATATCTTCCGTATTTTTGATAACTTCCCTGGCTACATCTGTGGTACTGTTCACATAATAAATAATCTGATAGATAAGTATACCAATGATTACTACACTGACTACCGACCATATAATTGCAGCCACCAAATCAAAATTCTTATGTCTCATTTCTACCACCCTTTGTTTGATATTGTTCCTATTTCTTTTGCACAAATAAAATGCCGGTTACCTCGACATTTGTATTTCGCAGTACTTTGCCGATAAAATTAGCGGATGGGGTAATGTAATTGTCACTGCTTATGTTTTGTTCTAATACAGTTATCGTTCCGTTGGCATTGATCGAATTATTTTCAGTCAAGGCGCGGTTGTAGTAAATCATAACCGGTGACTGTCTGCTTAGATTAGCCAGAGTCTGTACCGCAATGGAAATGTCTTTACCTTTATAAACCACCTCCTCGATAAGCTCCACCAGCGATTCTCCATTAATTGAAGCCCCATCGTAAATATCCACGTCAAAATCAGCCATGGAACTTACAGATTCATTAATCTTCTCCGCGCCTGCATTCAGCTCCTTCTTCTTAGTCTTAAACATTCCTGTCATCCAAGCCAGAAAAGCGCCTGCCAGGATTACAAGTATTACTGCAAATAGAATCACTACTAAGATATTTGACTTTTTAGTTTTCATATCAATCCTCCTTCCCTTTAAAAAGATTGTGGTTATCGAATTATTTTTGCTGGGTAAATTTAATACACACGATCTCACCGTTGGTATTCTTTAATACTTCACCCAGGAAGCTTCCTGAAGGAGTAATGTAACCTGAGGAAGCCTTGCCGGTTGGAGGAGTGACCGTAACAGCGGCACCAAGATTGTTCGCTGTATAAGCATAATTATAATAAGCATCTGTATTATCAAGCGTATGTACCCATAGGGAGACCTGAACGTCTTTCGAATCATACTCTGCAATAAGCTTTGTAAGTGATTTACCTCTGATCATATCACCGTCATATACCAGCAGATCAAAATCCGCTATACCTCCGATTGCACTATCTATTTTTTCTGTACCGGAATCCATATCTGCCTTCTTATCTTTAAAGGTGCCGGTCAGCCAAGCAACGAACAAACCACAAAGAACTACCAGTATCACCGTCAGAATTACCATCGGAATCAAATCCATTTTTTTAGTTTTCATTAAAATCCTCCTATGTTCTTATCATTAATATTTACCATGATGTATTTTCCAATTCCTTAAGCATCGTATTGATCTCTGTCATGGAGGCCACCAATGGCGGAACGATACCATAAGCGAACAGCATCATAAAGGGTACTGCGGCTAATAAATAAGCTCTTAAGACTCTTTTTTTGATCGATTTTTCATTCGCCAGCTTCCTCTTAGACATATACCCGTCTCTTTCCATATCAATTTCATGGAATGCCTGACTGATTGGCATATGATCACACCGGATCAGATTATCAACTATCCTGCCAAACGGTTCATAGGGCTCCCGTTCCTTTAGATCCAGTAACGCATTGATATCCCCCGCTCCATAATCATTGATACAGATCCTTAAGGATTGTTTAAATACGACTGTGAAAGATTCTAGTTCCATCAGTATCTGTTTCACGGTCATCGAGTCAAAATACATGAGCATTGAGATATAGCCATTCATCTGGTTTACCTCATCCTCCATAGCATCTTTAGAAACTGCCGCATTATATTTAAGCATCATTCTCGGCAGGAAGTAGGATAAAAGAGATAGTAAAAGGTTTATCAACAGCTCATCAAATGAGAAATATTCTTTATGATAAGCATTTACCCGCCTAAGAATATCTTTTGCTAAGGCTTCATTGATAAGTTTGTTACTGAATGTTTTTTCTTTCATCAGGATCGTAAACAAATCTTCCACTGACACGGGTACTTCCGTTGCTTTATTCTTGGAAAAAACATATTTAGCAGTGTAGGTTTCTATCACTTCAGCCATTTTATCATAATGGCTTTCCTTCGCAGCAGACGTTAAGGATTCAATCTCTGCCCTTTCAGCTGTCAAAAACTGATTCCTGCTTAATCCGTGCAGATATACCGTTACAGAGGTGCTGATCATAAAAGCCAGGAGAGCGATGATAAAACTGCGAAGAACAAAATGTCTTGGACATATATTGTTACCGTTGTTTCTTAGCTCACGCCTTAATCTCTCGACTTTGGCAGCATTCTTATCGCAGTAATTATCCATTGCTTTTTTAACAAATGGGATTCTATCAACTCTATACAGCCATCTATGGCTTGCCTGTCGGAAAGTAGCATACTCAGCACTCTTTCTCATCACAACATAGATGACAGAGATCATAAGGATAAGTCCAAGATCCAGTAGAAATCCCTGTTTTCCATAATAGTAGCTAACCATGCTCTCTTTGATATTAATAGCAAATTTCTTAACAAAATCAATGCAGAAGATCGGTGCTATTACTACAGCTATAACTCCGAAGTATTCAATATGAAGGCGTTGCTGCTTTACTATTTCAATATCCAGCTCACAGTATAGCTTTTCAAGATTAATGATAAATAGCCTCTGTCCGTTAATCTCTTTATCACCACGGTCCATAACGGCAACACATTGACTTACTAATGCCCTTAAGAATTTGTTGGGTATATTCTCATAATACTCACGAAGAGCTTCGTCCTTATCTTCAGAAAGAAGGAGCTGATATATCTGATCAACCACTACCTTCATATTTAGGCTCATATTATCTCTGGATCGATAGAATGCATCATCAATCCTATATTCAACGTAAAAGTTATGTTGCAGATTAAGAATTAATTTTTGCGTTTCGATTAACACCGAAATCATATATGCTTTTGTCATTCTTCCAACTACTTCGGCATTTACAATGACAATAGCTGCAGCCACTATGATCAAAGTACTTAAGCGCGGATTAAACGCATACACCGAAATAAAGGTAAGCAAACAGATTCCCCAGGACAGCAGACACGCACTTACAGTCTTTCTCGCTATCACCCTTTTATCGCATGGACTTATGAGCCTGTATCGGTATGCTATCTTCTCCAGATAGCTTCGAGTCAAAGGGAAGGATATCAGTAGACGGTAAATTGATGGGAAAATACGATCAGATAACCTTTGTCTCCCTCCAAGATTTTTCTTGATGCTCCAGCGATTATTCTTCTTCCTGTCCCTCAGTATTAAAATTAGGATCAGAATCATCAATACAGCTACCATCGATACAATAAGTATTAATATCCCATTATCTGCAGCACCCGAAGCACCGGGCAGTAAGCTGTCAACATTGCCTACCGTGTTTTCTATACTCAATAAGCTTTCATCCTTCAATAGATCACTCACCCTCCCTTGGAAAGGCTTTAATAAACTTCATGAATTCCTCTCTACCAATTGGAGGCAGGTTTCTCAGTATAATCCTGGTAATACGATCACTTAACGGATGAACCATACGATATTCCCCATTCTCGAATACGATAATATCACGTGTGTAGTAAGTTTTCTTCCTAACCAAGAGCTTCAGGTAATGTGCAATAAGCTCAAGCTTACCTTCCACGTTTTTGTTCACGGTTGGGATTTCTTCCTCCCTGGAGAAGGGTATTATTTCTGTTATCCTTTCTATATACCTGTTTCCGTCGTTATCCTTCACACAATGAATGTCTATGTTTAAGAGCCTTGCTACCAGCGCTTCTACATCTTCTGTTCCGGTGTTACCGTAACCTCCCATGGCATGTACAAAATAAGATATCAGCTCATCCGGTGTCGGCCAATGTCCTGTTGTGATAATACGCTTTGTACCGGCAAGCAGTAAATCTATCAAGTGCTTCGCATGTTCAAGACTGGCTGTTTCTCCGAATAATATCGTATGTGCATCAGATGCCTTTAATAATTCAATCAATTTGGGATAATTAAGTCTCTCACTGGGCCGAGTTCCCAGGATATTCATATCCAGATATGCATCATTTAGATAAAGCTCAAAGTCAGCTTCTATAGATCTTACAGATTGACGATGATCTATTACCCTTACCGAGGCTCTCATATTAGTGGTTTTACCGGAGTTCTGGTCGCCTGAATATACGAGGTTCACACTCCCCTTGATTAGCCATTCAATAGCTTGAATCGGATATTCGCATCCTTTATTTGTTACCAGATCTACTAATTCATTCGTCGCAGTACTGGTAAACTTTCTTACAAAAAACGCCCATTGTGATGCGTTGTATGGGCGGAATATTGTTACACGGCTTCCATCTGCCAGATGGGTTTTCAGACCACCTTCCGACGAGGTGATATGACCTGTACGTCCATACTCTGATAAGTTTTTACATAATCTCATTATCACGGCATTTGATTTGAAGGATAAGAATGTAAGATGAATCTGTTTCCCGCCATATATAATCCAAACACTTTCATATGTCCTGGATTTATGGTAATCACCATGAAACAAATCATCTTCCTGGAATCTGAAGTCCTGCGAGGTACTTCCGGATAATCCACCTTGGATACCATCCAGGGAGTTGTCTTCCATAATGAGGAGATCGGTTACAGAAAGGCCATAGGTTTCCTCATAGACGCTCTGAGTAAGGATATTCAGCTTATCATCATAGCTTAATGGCTGATAAAGCTTCACATAGGCAGCCTTAATCTCTTTGTCAGTAATACAGTAATGGTATCCGGTTTCATCATATTTCAGCTTATCAATCCCGGTTTTCATACAAATACCCCGAAACATATTCCGGTTTCCGTCCCTTTTCTCCAAATACAACATAATTTCAAACATATCTGTAGCTGATAGCAGATCCGAATTGCTAAACGGAATGACCTCATCGATCACATCTGCCGAAATCCCCAAATGATTAGAAAGGTTGCTTTTGATACGGGAGATTACTACCAACTTTTCTCCCATATTTCCCTGAGAGCACTTTCGTATCGCATCACTTAAGGATCTTTTCATAGCCCTCCGGTTCTCCAAATCACGCCGATTAAGGTTGAGTGCATCAATATCCATATTAACTATTTCATTAATCGTTCGTCTCGTCTCTTCACACAAATCATGAACAGAATATCGTTCTGAATCATTAACAAAGTCATCCTCCAGCTTTTCCTTGAATATAAAGTATAGGATCAGAATAACGCAGGTCACCAAAAGGAAGCATAAAATCAATTCATTCATGCTCACGCTGTCTACCCTCCCTCCGGTCATTTTGAATAGACACCTGTAGCATATACAACATTTTCTCAGCTGATTTTTTTGAGTTATGAAAGAAGTATTGTGTTTCCTCAGGAGTGTATCTGGAGGATGACAGGAGTATCCTTCTGATAAAATCAAGCACCTTTTTCATGTTACTTATTCCTCTTATACGAAACCCTTCCTGCATAAACTTTAGAATATTACTCTCATTCTGCGCATCCATATATTTCGTACAGAATGGTACTACTCCTGTGTTGGATTTGTTGATATATCTTCTGTACTTAACTCTGAAATTGCTGATATTGTAAGCCGAATTGCTAACATAGTCGCCAAACAGGTAAAACGCCTTTTTATTATCTGTAAAGAATTCCCCGTAATCGAAAAAAAACTTCTCTAAAACATGCCTGCGCTGAGTAAGATTTATTACGATCAGATCTGCGGCTGACATGATTCGAAAAGAGAGTTCATCATCACCACTATTAGCATCTATAAGAACTACATCCACCAGCTCATTGGCATCCTTTATCATCCGAATCACACCTTTACCGATGTCTCTGTCGAAGGTCTCACGGTTCTTTGTATCCGATCCCGGAAGCAGAAGAAGTGAAGAATTTTGGAATGTCAGGCAACAGCTTTCCAGAAGCTTTAAGCTAAGCTTATTCATATTGCTAAAGGTAACTGCCGCACCTAGACCTATATCCTGGAACAGCTCGCTGGTTAAGTGCGATCTGCCGACATTTTGCCCCACAAGCGGGCTCTCAAGGTTGTTTTTGTCATATTGCGTCTGCATCATAAGTACCCTCTTTTTATGAAGAATACTCATAACAAAGGCCATGTCATGAAGATTACTAGTCTGTCCCTGCCCGTGTAGGGGGGACCAAAAAACGATAATGCTCACCTATTCTCACACCCCCCTTCTGGCCATCACAATTGCCCTTTTGATCCTTGCAGGCTTTGTCTTCGGAAGAATAGAAATAATCTGATCAGTAATGTATTTTACCATTCCCATTGATACCTTCCTAAACCTTATCTGCTGCCTAATCTGACAATACATTGCGCCTTCATAGTCCCTAAGGTCAAGATACAGATAATTGATGTTTTCCAGCTTAATGGGTAAATCCATGCATTCCTTTACCCTGTCAACATCATCTGGGGTAATAACATCCCTGATAAGAAGGCGGAAGCTATCCTCATTCTTCAAGATATCATGTAACAACAGATTAACTCCCTCTATAATATGAGGTAAGGTATTCACTACGATGTTCACTGTTTTACAAGGGATGGGAAAGCCTATTACATAATTGCTGCCATATACAACAAAGACTACTCCTTCCCGGAACATCTCAAACTCATCCTCTGTTGGTATCTTCCTTGTATAGCTGATATCCCTGTAGTTTACTATATCCTTCTTGCTATCCAATCCCATTCCATGCTTTATGGATTTATTGATGGCCCCTGTTTCAGAAAGGTCTACAATAAGAACCCTGTAATTTAGTTTCGTTATTGTCCGGGCAGTGTAAAGAATTACATCAAAGGCTTCACATCCTGCGTAACCAATACATACCATAACTAACCCTCCGTTAACATAAAATATTAATCGTCATACCTACCAAGGTACCAAGTCTCCAAATGATTCCGGGGTCATCTGGTACCAGGGTAGTGACGATAAATCACGAAACATGCCCGATACAGATCAGAATATCTGTAGAAACGGATTTGAATGCTTCGCTATACAGCCTGTCGCTGTTTCTAATTACTGCCTTCAGATGTAGTCTGGGTTTACTTCATCAGCTGAAAGATGTGTCAGCTTTTTTTAGCAGCGTCTATAGTTCTTGTCTTAATTCTCTATATACTATGGACCGTAATCTATATCCGTACTTTTGTCCTGTTGTTCCTCCAGGTACGTTTTGTTAAGCTCAGGATCCAAAACAGCTGGGATATCCTCATGATCGGTTATTCCATTCGTTGAAAGTGACCAGTCTATTTCCTCTACTTTCGTAACCATACTAGCAGCTAACCGGTTTTCCATCGCTTTTCTTATCTGACTGCTTAACGCAGTTTCAGCTGTTTCTAGTATATTGGGATTATCCTGGATCAATATGAGAGTTGAAACACTTGGTTTATAAGTGACATAAGATCCATCCTGAAGATTAGGTTCGATATACTTTGTGGTATATAATTTAGAACCCGGATATAGATATGCATCCACAGAAGCACTGGCCATCCGCAGGATCTCCTCCTCTGTCAGCCATAAATAGCAGCTTCCGGTCTCAGGAGAATAGCCGCGAAGAACCTTTTTGGAAAGTATGATATAATCCTCACCGTTGGGGAACATGATGCGTACATCAACATGATCCTCTTCCACAATGTTGGAATTAACCAGAATGATGTTATATTCTATCTCACGTAATTCATCGGAAACTGATGTATTGGTTAACATGTTGCTTAGTACGTGGGCTCCGGCTGGTATATCCAGCAAAGCTGTTTTACCGATCCCATCCTCCTGCATGTAGATATCTTCCGGCTGCGATGCATACACTGTCTTTTTTGTTACCAAATCCTCCGTAATGATATCTCCGACACTGATTGCCGTCTCAGCGATATATACACTTCTCTGATTTATGGCCTTTTCCCGCTGTACTTCTTTAAGCTGACCTTCATACTCCTGTTTCATCTGACCTGCTATTAGGGTGATGGTAGCGATTGAAGCACAACCGATTACTATAATACAAATCAATGCAACCATGATGTACTGCCTGGTTGATCTCTTTAATTTTCTTTTCAGCCTCATAGCTTACCTCTCGAATAATACCTAATAAATAGAAAGAATAAAAATACCGCACTGATCAAAATAAGAATGTATATTTTTATGATTGCTCTCTTAGAAATCTGATGTTTCTTAAGCGTTATCCGTTTTCTTCTTAACTTCACGAACGCTAGTCTTCCGCATACAGCCAGAAGAGCAGTATAGAGAAGTATTCCGGTACATAGCATCAGTACTATCCGGAGTAATGTCATCTTCCACAAGAATTAATCTCCCTTCTGGCCAGATGCCCGGACAGTTCAGCCCTCTTGAGAATTAATCCCGCAGCCTTCCTGATGGACTGGATAAAGCGGTAATTTGGATTATCATTCGTACATCTGTAATTGCCGGTAATAAACTCCACTACCCTACCACGAGTACTAGCTTCATGGAAAGCCTGGTTCCAGGGGATTGGAGTAATGTTCTCCAGGGGGATATCATAGAGCTCAGCGATTCTTTTACAGCTTAAGATATTTCGATTTGTGTAATTACCAATCAGAAAAACAGATTTGGGGATTAGTGAGGAGTAGCTTTGAACAAAATCTTCAAGAAAGTTTTGGTTTTGACAGAGGTTAACGACGATCAGATCAGCGTCTTCAAGAATAGTTTTAGAATTCAGGTTCAATGGAGCCGTGTCAATGTAGCATAGATCAGTAACTTCACTTAACAGCTGGAATAGAGGTGTAAGATTGTGATTAAATTCGTAATCAAATAGTTCAATGTGTATGTTTCCGCTCTGCGGCAGATAAAACAGATGATTGGGGATAATCTCCTTACGATAGCTCCGAAGCATCACCGGGTTATTCTCACCCCGATAAATTCGCCTGAGTAATCCCTCAATTCCCCCTCCCTCATAGTAGTTCGAACCAGCTTCCCGAAGAAATGGTACCCTACCGGCACCCAAGAAAGCAAGTCCAAGATTATCCTTACTGAGATGGTTCTCAAGAACCGTAACTGTATAAGGTGAACGCATAACACTTGCTATACTGACTGCTGCCAGATTGTAGGAGACCAAGGATTGCTCGTATGAATTGCTCCAGAATGCGATTTTCATTAGATTACCCCCTTAAGATAAGATTAAGAAATGGAAAGTTGAAGCATTTCGCTTCGTCTTGATAAATAGAAGTGAATAATTCTGGAATTATTAGGATGATTATATGATAATGCATAAGACATATTTTGTAAATACTTGTTGAAAAATAATACTTAACAAAATTTATGTTAATTTTTGTTGATTCTTTACATATTGTGTAGTTTTGTTGTCAATTTATGGGTCTTTAGTATGAATTTTTATTGTCAATTTATACAATTTTACAGATTATTACATTTACTATCCGCATAACCATCGTTGGAAATGATCCATGATACGAATTGTGGAACGTGCGCCCGGCGGGCGCACGGAAGCAAATCCCCTATCATCCTGACAGAAAATAGGGGATTTGCTAGTAATATTCTATTCTACTTATTTATGCGGTTTCTCAATATCACGATAGGCCAGAAGGTAGTTAGCACCGGAAACGATGAGCCCTCCTCCGATGAAATTACCGATGGCAGCGATAGAGAGATGACCGAAGATCTGAGGCAGAGTAATCTCTGCACCGTTAAAATATGCAACAAAGAGATAATACATATTAGCCACCACGTGCTCGGTACCACTAAGGATAAAAACTGTAATCGTTAACCATACGACCACCACCTTACTGATCTCTTCCTTACAGCTGTATGCAAGGCAGACACCGGTACATACAATGATATTACAGAAGATGCTGCTGGCAAGCAGTGTCGGAAGTGGCAGTTCTAGCTTATGGACAGCCTTACTCAGTACTAACGCTAGGGTCTTGGTATCTAATATTCCGGAGGCACCGGTCAGATATGCAATAAAGATGGAACCGATCAGGTTCGCTACAAGGATCAGGAACAAAATTCGGAGGATCTTCGTAATCTTGGTGCGTCCGGCAAAGACCGCAATCATAACCATGCTGTCACTGGTATAGAGCTCTGCCTGCATCAGTAGGATCGCTATAATTCCGACAGGGAATACAAGTGCTCCCAGGAAGCCTCCGAGTCCCGGATCCGATACTCCGGCTGCCACCTTAAGGGAGCCGATTGCTCCTATGGCAATATACATACCTGCCAGAATTCCCTGAACGAGCAGGATATAGAAGGTTTTGTTTGCTTTATGCTTGCTTTGATATAGTATGTATTCAGTAAGTGCTTTGGGTCCTGAATAAGCGGTCAAGGTAATTCTCCTTTCAATTTCTCTGAATTGTTCTGTAATGTAATTTGTCTTAACCTACGGTAAGCCCGGTAGGCATAGTAAATAACATTATAGCTTATAAATCTATTCTTGCAAACAACTATTTTATTATATTTAGTCGAATCTTTTCCCATGAATGGAACGTCCCGCCATTATTCCTCCGTCCTCTTCACATCCTGGTAAAGCTCCATTAACTTTATGAACTCCTCACTATCCCCGCCGGCATCGGGATGATATTGTTTTGCCAGTTCTCTGAAACGCTTCTTGACCGTATTACTGTCGGCATCAAAGGGAAGTCCAAGCTGATTTAGTAAATCGGGATCATATAGGTTTATTTCTGAAAGCCCTCTTTCCTGATAGCTCCGATAGTATACCTGAAAGAAGAATTCGTTGACAATGCTCTTATACTGCTCCTTATCCATCCTCAGCAGCTGATCGATAGAGTATCTGGCCTTCTTCTGACCGTTTCCGCTCAAATCAAAGTATTCCTCCCAGAGCAGGGGGAGCTTACCGGAGTGTTTTCCATCCTTAGGATTACCGGCGGTGAAGCTGCCCTGTCCATATCGAATCCTTCGCTCAAGGTTTTTCAATTGTCTGATCTTATGCTTCATCTCAGCCGGATCCATCCCATGACCTCCATTCTGTTAATTACCATGCCGCTACTTCTCCTGTTTGTTTAATTACATTTTAATATAATACATTATATCATATTGACATTCAAGTTACTTGAACCTTTATAATGGGTGGGTATGTAACTTTAACATAAAAAGAACCGTCATAGTCATGTATTTTCATGTATCTATGAAAGGCTTTTATTATATTGGAAAGGATATGATATAATGAGAGCATCTAAGGTAAGTCTTATGCAGGAAGTAACAAGAAATGATGCTATACTAATTATGGACTGGATGGAGAATAATGATGTTATCAAGTACTTGAACGAGGCTGCTGATATTGTTACAGAGATAAAGCATGCAATCAGCCGCGTCAATATGATGATCCTGACTCATTTGTTCAACAGGGACGGTAGCTTCTTTCTCATACATGCGGAAGATAAAAAACCGGTCGGTTTTCTTAAGCTGATCAGGAATATGAATGAAGCTGAAATGGTGGTAGTGATTGGAGACAGAAAGAAATGGGGACAGGGTCTGGGCAAGTCTTCTATAAAGCAGGGTCTGAATATTGCCTTCTTTCAATGGAGGGTGCAGCGTGTGAATGCCATAATCAGTCCACATAATTTACGATCCATCAAAGCCTTCGAAAGTGTCGGGTTTGTTCTGGAGGAGCAGCTTTCCAGCTCGATGCAATATAGCATAACTCAGATGGATTATATCAAAAGCTTAGTATAAAAATTCATGGTTCACGGAGGTAATAAAGATGAAGAATTCATTTTCAATCGGTGAGATTTCGGATCTGTTGGGTATTCCAAAATCCACTCTTCGTTATTGGGAAAGTGAAGGTCTGATCAGAATGCCTCGGAACGATGAGAATAATTATAGGAAATATAACACAAGCTCTATCTTCACAATCTCGGATCTGGCACATTATCGTAGTCTCAGAATGTCTCTGCAGGATATGAGGAAGCTTCCGAATCTTTCACCCTATGAGTTAGAGGCTTCCTTAAATGACTTAGATCAGGAACTGGATCAAAAGCTGCAGGAGCTGTATCAGGCTAAGGATTATATTAACAGAAAGATGGACTGTTTTAAGCAATTCAAGCGGCTAAACAACCATCAGTATCAGGAGGAGGTGCCTGATTATGATAATATCTACCAGTTCTCCATTGATGATACAGATGCCTGGTCCGTCTATATCACGGACCAGTACCAAAGCATATTGCTATACAATGCAGAAAAGGGTACGATAGAGACCGGTCTGGCTGTCCCAACTTCGGAACAGCATCCTAAGCTATGGGAAAAGGACCGGAATGCCAAATATTTGTCCTTTGTGCTTAAGGTAGAATACAGTAATCCTTCTATCGAGGACTTTATGCCGCATATGAAGAGGTTAACAAATTCCGGTTACAAGATAACGAATATCGTTGCCCGGTATCTCTTCTCAGCCTATGATGAGAAATACTCCGACTACTATAAAGCATTTGCAGAGATTATCTCATAGGTTCGACTAAGCAATACTGATGCAGTTAAAGGTATAAGGAACCCCATAGGGAATGACCTATGGGGTTCTTTTATGCTTTCCTTCATGTGTTCAGGGGTGAGCATATGTTACGATCAGTTATGTCTGATCCGATTTATACGTCGGCGATCAGCTTATCCTTCTTGAAGATATGCTCCACAAGCCAGGTATTTAAGAAATCTACGAGCTCCAGCAGGGAAGCCCTCTGGTTCTCATCAATTGTATCAGCATTATATTCGCCAAGCTTTTCGATGAAATCATCATGAGCAACCTTCTGGGAGAGAAGCCTCTTATAACCGATACTCTCCATATAGCTTTCCTCATGATCAAAATGATACTGCGTATAATCCTTAAGTTCATTGATTACATCTATGATGTAATCATATTTATCAGGGATGAAATCATTTGTTAGTACTTCATAGGCTTTATTTGCTATAGAAAATAGCTTGGTATGTTCTTCATCAATAAACTCAATTCCCGTATAATATTCTGGTTTCATCTCGTACATAGCAGCTTCTCCTTTTTCTTAGGTATTAGGTATCTTATGCATCTATTTTACCATGTATGTCCGATAATAACAAGAAAGGAAATTACTATATAACCTGCCCCTTCTTCCTGGCATTCTCATCAAGCCTTGCACCGATAGCCAGACCCAGGCATAGACCGATCGGCATCCCGATAGATATATGATTGCCGAACACTAATCCCAGGGATACTCCGAAGCATAATCCTATGCCCATATACAACCCGATATAGTAACCCTCCTGCAGCAGCTTATGCTTCTTATTCAGATGAGTAATGATTTCCTGTATCTTGCGCTGGTACTCCTTTATCAGAATCTTGCCAAAGGGTACTCCCGCAGCCCGCATCCGATCCGTGAGTTCCAGAAGCTCCTTCACAAGTTTATTACAGTCCTCACAATCTAGTGAGAATTCCCCGATCCGCAGAATAATACGTTCCAATTGCTTCAGATCTAGATACTTCGCTGTTTTCTGATCCATATTTTCCGTAAACCATTTGAGATTTTCAGACAACTTATCATTCATATTCTTATCCTTACTCTCTTCCAATCTACTTCACCCCCGGCTCTATTCTCTTTCCGATTGCTCTCTCTATCGTATAGGCATTACGAATTAATTGATTATCCTTCAATGCAGTTAATGCAACTCCCGATGGCGTACCATCCTCATAGAGTCCTGTGGGGATAGTGATTACGGGAAGCTCCGTATACTGAAGGATATTGTTATAGCAAAGCATGATGCACAGATCCATCCCCTGCAGCTGCTCCCTGATCTTCTTCATGCTGTTCATTCTGTCCTTCAAGATCTCCTGATAAGCAGCTTCCTCCATCCTGCCGGAAGTGTTCTCTTCTGCATCCAGCAGATGATATTGGCCGAACTGTAAGGCGATATCGGCATGAAGATTATTATACTCTATGATATCCTTAAGCGTCCTAATCGGATATTCCGGCGGCAAGGTTCTCAGATACCCATTCATCGCATATTTGAACTCGTATCTCATTAAATCCTCGATATTGGGGGTCTCAGGCAGTTTAATCCGTTTGATCTTGGCACCCTTACGTTCCAGCTCCTTAATGGTCTCTTCCGTCCTGACTGCAACCTTCTCCTCCAGCTCTCCGGAATCCCAATCATTATATCCGATGGTCATACCCTTCAGACTGATACCTTCATCTCCTATCACCGGTGTATCCGTGAGCCCTGCGAACATAATGGAGCAATCCTCCACCGTTCTGGTAAAGGGACCTGCCGTATCCAGAGTAAAGCTGATCGGAATGATACCCTTCTGGCTTATGATCCCCGTAGAGGGACGCAATCCGACAACTCCATGGACGAGTCCCGGAGCAACGATGGAATTACAGGTATCAGAACCAATGGAGGCAGTACACAGATTAGCGGCAACCGCCACGGCTGAGCCCGTACTGGAACCGGTTGGGTCCTGTTCCCTGTGATAAGGTGCGATTACCTGTCCACCCCGGGAGCTGTAGCCACCCGGCATATCCTTCGTCATGTAATTCGCATACTCGGTCATATTCGCCTTGCCAAGGATGACTGCACCATTCCTTCTTAAGGCTTTTACAAGTTCGGCATCGTAACCCGCATAGGAATCTGCCATTGCCACAGATCCTGCGGAGGTATGCATGCGGTCCGCCGTAGCGATATTATCCTTCAGCAGAACAGGAACGCCATATAACAGCTTATCTTCTGCATATCCTGAGTGATCCAGCTCTTCCGCGATCATAATTGCATCAGGATTTATCTCTAGCACGCTGTTCAAGCCGTTCTCACCCTGATCGATGGTCTGAA
>JAEZHX010000203.1 GCA_023436765.1 Bacillota bacterium | reverse complement strand
GAAACCTCATATCTTGTGTTATACTTGCCATACGGAAATGCTCTCTTTCTTTTGTATTTTGGTTGTGGTGACTTAAATATAACACAAAAGAGCTATTTCCGTTTTTTTAATTAGATTTGTAACACATGTATTGTAACCCTACATACCTAAGAATTGGATTCTTAGTAAGGAATATTGACGAAGAGGCAGTTTAAACCTATAATTTATAGTTAGGACAGAGGAGGCCGGGAGTAATTTTAAGTGACCTCACCGGTAACTGATAAAGGAGAGAGAGCATGAGACTAAGGAATATCAGCGGCTCAAGAGAAGCTGTGGCAGCGAATGAATATGTTGTACATGAGCCGGAGAAGCTGAAGGGAAAATGGAATACCCTGTTTGGCAACAGGGCACCGATTCATATCGAGATAGGTATGGGTAAGGGTAAATTCTTAATGGAGCTGGCAGCGAGGAACCCAGAGATGAATTATATCGGAATTGAGAAATACTCCAGTGTATTACTAAGGGCTTTGGAGAAGAGGCAGGAGACTGAGCGTAACAACCTCTATTTTATCCGCTTTGATGCAGAATATATCACAGAGATCTTTGAGAAGGAAGAGGTAGATAGAATATATCTTAATTTTTCGGATCCCTGGCCTAAGGACCGACATGCGAAGAGAAGGCTGACCTCGAAGGAATTCTTAAACAAATACGACAAAATTCTGAAGCAGGACGGAGAAGTGATGTTTAAGACGGATAACCGGATACTGTTTGACTTCTCCCTTGAGGAAGCAAAGATAGCCGGTTGGGAACTGAAAGAGGTTACCTTTGATCTTCATCATAGTGAATATGCTGTCGGTAATATCATGACAGAGTATGAGGAGAGATTCTCAGCGGAAGGGAATCCGATTCATCGGCTGGTTGCTTATCGGACTACAAAACCGGAATAAGGCGGTCCAAATTGTGTTATTTTAGTTCCCGCTTCATACAATGGTAAAAAAGGCATAAGGTGGTTATGGATGAAGAAGGGCGTAAAGTGGAAGATAGCCAGAGCAACCGGAAGCAATTATAAATTAAATAAGAAGGCTTTACAGATGAAACGTTCCTGGGAGGAAGTGGAAGCAATTCTAAATGGTGCCATGAAGCGTAAAAAAAGGTAACAAAAGGACTTGTAAATTATTTAGTATACGTGTATTATCACATAATATAGAGACATCATGAGATACTATAGGATAAGATAATTGATCATGTTGGTTCTCTTCCGGTCAGGAAGGGATAAGCAACAGATTAAGGAAACGGAGGAAAATATGGCTTTTCAATTTACCGATGCGAACTTTCAAAAGGAAGCTTTAGAATCAGACATTCCTGTACTGGTTGATTTCTATGCAGACTGGTGCGGACCCTGTAAAATGATGGCTCCAATTATTTCAGAGCTTGCCGATGAGTATCAGGGTGTAATAAAGATAGGAAAACTGAATGTGGATGATGAACCGGAGACAGCGGGAAAATACCGTGTTATGTCCATTCCCACAATGATCGTATTCAAGAACGGTACTGCCGTGGACACTATTGTTGGTGCAGTTCCGAAAAAAACCCTACAGGATAAGCTGGAAGCTCATAAAGCTTAAGACAGGTTAACAGGCAAATAGGAAATATTAAGAATGATAAGCCTGGAATACACAGATTGTACCAGCGTATTCCAGGCAATCAACATAAATGTAATAAATTTTTTAAAAAAATAAAAAAACTACTTGCAATTTGTTTTCCTGTCCTATATAATAACTCTTGCGTCCGAAATAAATGCATCTCTAGCTCAGTTGGTAGAGCACCTGACTCTTAATCAGGGTGTCCAGGGTTCGAGCCCCTGGAGATGCACTTACAAGTCTTAATTTTGCAGACATATGAGCTGTGGGGTTAGGGCTTTTTTGCGCGATAAAAACTGAGACCTGCACAAAAAAGGTGCAAGGGTACACGATGAAAGCTTGCTTTCAGGAGTGTACCTTTGCACCTTTTTGTATAGGCGAAGCCTACGCGACCGAAGGGACCGAAGGTCACGAGGTGTCGCGGTGCAGGCCTCAGTTTTTATAACTATGAAACGCAGTTCATTCCCTTCTTTCCTTTTTATTATAGTTATGCTAAAATCATAAGAACGGCAGTAATAGAAAGAGAAATAAGATAACAGATGCAAAGACGGAAGGGGAGAGTACTTTGAAGATAGGCTTTATGGACTCCGGGATGGGTGGTTTGACAGTTCTTCAGCAGGCAATGCTTCAATTACCGGAAGAAGATTATATATATTACGCGGATACAGACCATGTTCCCTACGGAACGAAAACAAAGGAAGAGATTATCGGTTATGTGGATGAGGCTGTCACCTTCCTTGTTGGAAAGGGTGTTAAGGCGATCGTAATTGCATGCAATACAGCAACCAGTGTTGCAATAGATTATATAAGAAAGAAGTTCTCTCTTCCCATTCTTGGAATGGAGCCTGCTGTTAAGCCGGCGGTAAAGATCTGCCAGAACGGTCGGGTTATGATTGCAGCTACTCCGCTTACGATTAAGGAGGAGAAACTAAAAAACCTTCTTGAGCAGGTGGATGGAGAGCATAGAACAGACCTGCTGCCCCTTCCCAAGCTGGTTCTGTTTGCGGAATCAGGCAGGGTTACCGGGAAAGAAGTGGAACACTACCTTAGGGGGGAGTTAGCCCGTTACGATATGTCCGAGTACTCCACCTTTGTACTTGGCTGTACGCATTTTAACTATTTTAAGGATACCTTGAGAACTATTATACCGGAGCAGGTTGAATTCATTGATGGTATCAACGGGACTGTAAATCATCTGAAGGACATTCTTCAGAAGAATGATCTTCTGGGAGGAGGAAGCTCCAAAATAGAATATTATATAACGGGAAGGCTTGTTACGGAGAAAAGAAAACTAAAGTTATTTGATCAGCTCCTAAAACGCGCGGCAGAGGTACAGTTCCTCTAATTAAATAGAGTTCAGTGGGTTCTTAAGCATTTTACGTGCTTAAGAACCTTTTTTAATTTTACCCGAAATCAGATCGTAAAGCTAAGGAGTATTTTATCTTCATATTATTCTTAATAAATAGGTATTGACTATTACTAGATTAACCGCTATACTTTATCCATTAAAAGCATTAAAGCTTTAAAGCTCTACACTTTTAAGTGGTAAAGCAACAACATTCTATTTAAGGAGGAGATATTATGAAATTGAAAAAACTGACGGTAATCTTAATGATAATAACCCTGGCTGCAGGGGTTCTTGCTGGTTGTGGTACAAAGGACAGCAAAGATACTGTATCTGAACAGGCAAATAATGAGAAAGCAGGAAATGAGAAAGCAGAAGATAAAGAGGAGGTATTTAGAATCGGTGTTAATCAGCTGGTTACACATGCTGCTCTGGACGCTTCCTATAAGGGGTTTGTGGATGCCCTGGCGGAAGCAGGATACATAGATGGTAAGAACATCAAAATCGATTATCAGAATGCACAAGGAGATCAGGCAACTGCGAATACGATTGCGACAAAGCTTGTAAACGACAATAATGACCTGATCCTGGCGATTGCAACCCCTTCTGCCCAGGCGATGGCGAATGCAACGAAGGATATTCCGATTCTGATAACTGCAGTTACCGATCCGGCAGGATCAGGTTTGGTAGCATCGAATGAAGCACCCGGGGGCAATGTTTCCGGTACCTCGGATCTGACACCGGTAAAACAGCAGATAGAACTGATTAAGAAGCTTGTACCGGAAGCTAAGACGATTGCAATTTTATATTGCTCCAGCGAAAGCAATTCCAAGATCCAGGCTGAGATGGCAAACAATGCAGCCAAGGAAATCGGCCTTACTGCTCAGGAAGCCACTGTATCCAACACCAATGATATTCAACAGGTAGTTCAGTCCCTGGTTGGTAAGGTGGATGTAATCTATGCGCCTACGGATAATACGATTGCATCCGGTATGGCAACCGTAGCTATGGTTGCTAACCAAAACGGAATCCCTGTTATCTGCGGAGAAGAAGGCATGGTGGATGAGGGAGGCCTGGCAACCTACGGTATCGATTACTACAAGCTTGGCAGACTGACCGGTGCTCAGGCAGTGAAGCTCATTAAGGGAGAGGCAACTACCGACAAGATGCCGATTGAGTACCTTCCTGATGAGGAGTACACCCTCAAGATCAACGAGGAAGCAGCAGCCCAGCTGGGAATAACTATTCCGGCAGAATTACAGGCTGAATGATCGAAAATACCAGGGTGCCATAGGGTGGAGGAATCACTATGGCACCTTTTCAATTCGCTTAGGCGAAGTGACCTGTATATCAGAACAACTTGTATACATATAGAGGGTATAGAAATGAGAAAGGAATCAAGCAAATGAATATCATGAGTATTATAATGGCTATTTTCGGGGCAACTGCACAGGGACTGACCTGGGCTGTACTTGCACTCGGTGTATATATCAGTTTCCGTATTCTTGATTTTGCAGATCTGACCTGCGAAGGAAGCTTTACACTAGGGGGAAGCATCAGTGCTGTACTCGTGGTGGTTCTGGGATGGGACCCCTTCTTAAGCTTAATTTTCGCTACTCTGGCGGGTATGGCAGCAGGTGGCGTCACCGGCTTGTTACATACGAAGCTGAAGATACCTGCAATCCTGTCAGGAATTCTGACCATGATTGGCGTATACTCCATCAACTTAAGAATTATGGGTCAAGCTAATATAGCAATTCTGAATAAAAGGACAGTAATCTCAACCATCAAAGGACTGTTTCCGAAAGCGTCAGAGCTAGGTATTAGGGAGGCTACCCTTCAGACCTGGGTTACCATATTAGTCGGGGTCGCATTAACCTTAGCAGTCATTTTCTTACTTTACTGGTTGTTCGGAACTGAAATCGGCTGCTGTATCCGGGCCACAGGGAATAATTCCGCTATGGTCAGGGCACAGGGTGTCAATACGGACAGGGTTACGATCTTAGGTCTAACAATCAGTAATGGATTAATTGCATTGTCCGGGGCATTGGTTACCCAGAGTCAGGGCTATGCGGACATAAATATGGGCGTAGGGGCCATCATCATCGGACTTGCCTCTATTATTATCGGCGAGGTAATTTTCATGAAAGCGAGAAACTTTGCTATGAAGCTGATTGCCATCATGGTTGGAACTGTAGTTTACAGAATCATCATAGCGGTGGTATTACAGCTGGGGTTGAATACGGATTATATGAGACTACTCACATCCATTGTCGTGGCAGCGGCCCTGTCCATACCGGTATTGACGAAGAATAAACTGGCCCGTCAAAAAGGAGGGAAGGCATGATGTTAACTATGACAAACCTCTATAAAACCTTTAATACAGGTACTGTAAACGAAAAATGTGTTCTTAACGGACTTTCTCTGGAATTAAAGCAGGGAGAGTTCGTAACTGTGATTGGAGGTAACGGTGCCGGAAAATCAACCTTGCTGAACATGATCGCCGGAGTGCATTTTCCTGATCAGGGAACCATTCAGATCGAGAATGAGGAGGTAACCTCCTATCCTGAATATAAAAGGGCTAAATACCTCGGAAGAGTATTCCAGGACCCGATGCTGGGAACAGCTGCCAATATGGAGATTCAGGAGAACCTGGCACTGGCATACCGCAGAGGAAGGAGAAGAACCCTTCATTGGGGGATTACAAAGTCAGAGAAGGCCTTATACGAAGAACGCCTGAAGACCTTGGGACTTGGCTTAGAGACTCGAATGACGGCTAAGGTTGGCCTTCTGTCCGGAGGGCAGAGGCAGGCCCTGACACTTCTGATGGCAACGCTTCAACAGCCAAAGCTTCTGTTACTGGATGAGCATACAGCAGCCTTGGATCCGAAGACAGCAGCCAAGGTGCTTGAGCTGACCGAGCAGATGATTTCAGCTAACAACCTGACAGCGCTTATGGTAACTCATAATATGAAGAATGCAATCCAGTACGGAAACCGACTAATTATGATGCATGATGGCAGGATAATTTATGATGTTTCCGGAGAAGCGAAGAAGAACTTAATGGTCAGGGACCTCTTGGAGAAATTCGAGACAGCTACAGGCGGGGAGCTGGCTAATGACAGAATGATTTTATCATAAAATTACAATAAAATACTGCGCCTGCTTTAGGATGAGAAGAGTATCCTAAAGCCAGGCGCAATTTTTATGCTGTAGTTGGTATAATTTTGACATTTTTAAATGTAGTATCGTATATTTTGTGAAATATATTGTTTTTTTTGTAAAGTTGTTATATATTAATATTAAGTAGTATATAGGAAAAAAGTCTTATATTTTATATGATAAATTTATTGGCATAAACGTGATAAGACAGGAGAACAAGGCATGTTAGATAATGGAAGAAAAACGATAGGGGTATATATATCTCAGGTCAATGCTGAGTTTCAGGAGTTCTTAAGCAAGGGAATACAAACCCGCGCGAAGGAGCTTAATTATAACGTTGCATTTTTTACTAACTTCGGGGGCTACGGACAACCGCTTTATGACTCCGGAGAAATTCAGATTGCAGACGTGCCATTTTATCAGGATTTTGACGGGATCATTGTTGTTCCGGATACATATGCGGTTGAAGGATTGGAATCCAGAATCAGGGGACATATCGAAAAAAGCTGTAAATGTCCGGCTGTAAGCATTCGAAGGAGCATAGAAGGGTATTATAATGTCCTGATTGACGACGATACCGTTATTGAAGAATTAGTTCGCCACCTGATTACGTATCATGGGTACACGAGAATTAATTTCCTTGCAGGTCCTAAGGATTTTCCTGATTCGGAGAAAAGGCTTGCGTCTTACAAGAAGGTATTAAGAGAATATGGCATTCCCGTTGAAGAAGGCAGAATATTCTACGGGGATTTCTGGAAGAATGCCGCAGGGCCAGCCATCGACCGATGGCTGTCAAGTTCCTTGGAACGCCCTCAGGCCATTGTCTGTGCGAACGACTTTATGGCTATCGCGGCATGTAATGCATTGGCAGCGAAAGGAATTAATGTTCCGGATGAAATTGCAGTAACGGGTTGTGATGACATCGTAGATGCGGCTGAATTTGGGATTACGACCGCCAAAATGCCTGCCTTTGATATGGGACTGGAAGCGGTGGAGAAGATTCATAAACATCTCCAGGGAATCGAGCAGCCGATGAATTCCTATATTAGGACTTCACCGATTTATCGTGAATCCTGTGGGTGTAAGTATAATCATCAGGAAACGAATAAGGAACGGAAAAGATATTATATCAATTTAACGGATGCATTGCGGCGGGCAGTAGAAAGAAATTCGTATATGTCAGGAGACCTGACCGGACTCACGAAGCTGGATGAGATTGATCGGAGACTCATCTATTATTTCTCCGAGAATGTTGGCTTTATAGATTTTTATATGTGCCTGTATCCTAATTGGCAGAATTACAGTGAGGATAATAACGATTCTGAAGATGATACGGAATATATGATGATGGAGGTCGGGAATAAAAACAGGGAGGATTTCTTTCGGGTCCGTTTTCCGAAAAGGGAGTTGATACCCAAACAATTCATGGAGGATGAACCCATGTTTTTCTTCTTCTCCATGTTGCATCATCAAGGAATCAAATTCGGTTATACGGCGATACGTTTTAAAGAGATTAAGGTCTATATGCCTACCTACCAAGCTTGGTTGATTAATGTAAGCAATGCCCTTGAGAATGTTAGAGTCCATAGCGAACTGAACAGGCTGGTATATAAGCTGGAGGATATGTACATCAGGGATGACCTCACAGGGCTGTATAACCGGAGAGGTTTGGAAACTCTGGGGAAAAAATATCTACATCAGGCAGTGGAAGAGCGGGTAAAGCTGATGGTATTTACTGCGGATATGGATAAGCTGAAGATGATTAATGATAATTACGGACATCTCAGCGGGGATATTGCCATCAAGGTAGTGGCCGATGCATTGCAAAAGGCCGCGGATGACGATGAGATCTGTATGCGCTGCGGTGGAGATGAATTTACCGTAATCGGCTTGGAATATGATGAGAAGAAGATGAATAACTTTGTTAAAAAATTTGTCGAGGAGCTGGACAAATTCAACCAGAGTGGCAATTATGAGTTTAATGTATATGTCAGCTATGGCTGGAGCCTGGTTACCCCGGATGAGAATACGACCGTGGAGGATTGTATGATCGTAGCCGACTCGCGGATGTATCAGCAGAAGTATGAGAAAGAAGCGCTGAGGCTAAGAGCAAATCTGGTAAGATAGACAAAAAACTTACATAACAACAGGAGCAGTGTCATAACTAAGAGATGATGCTGCTCCCATTTATTTTACTTATGAATCATCAACATCGGAAGCTATGATCAGACTTTATATGAGTTGATTTATTAATTATTAACAAAAAGTTAACAGCACAAACTTGTTTTTCCTATATAATTGTTATATAGTAAGCTTGTACTTTTTTGCATTGGATGAGGGGGATTAAAATGCTGGGAAACGGCAGAAGAACCATAGGGGTATTTTTAACGCGTGCATATCAGGAATTCCAGGATATCCTGGGAAGGGGTATCAGTAAAAGAGCAAATGAACTAGGCTATAATGTAGCATTCTTTTCGAACTTTGTTGGGTATGGAGAGCAAAAATATGAACAAGGGGAGCGCAGTATCGCAAGTCTCCCAAGATATGAGGATCTGGATGGTATCATACTTCTTTCCGATACCATGTTTGTCAACGGCTTCAAGGACTTGATTATTGAAAACATAAAAAAACACAGTCAATGCCCGGTTGTCAGTGTCCGTCAGAAGATAGAGGGGTTTTATAATGTGCTGATTGATGATGAATCTGTTCTGGATGAAATCATTACTCATTTTATAGAGAAGCATCGTTATACGAAAATTAATTTTTTGACCGGCCCGGAGGATAATCCGGTATCACACCAGCGTCTGAATGCATATAAGAGGATACTCAGAGAGCACAACCTTCCTGTTGAGGAGGAAAGGATCTTCTTCGGGGATTTCTGGAAGATTGCTGCCTATGATGCTGTTGAGAAATGGACTTCTGACCCGGAAAACCTGCCGGAGGCTATCATCTGTGCCAATGATTATATGGCTGTCACTGTATGCAATGCTCTAGTGGAGAGGGGAATTACAGTGCCCGGCACCATTGCCGTATCCGGCTGTGACAATGTAGAATTAGCGGAGGATTACAGTCCCTCCATAACTACTGCCGGTATGCCTAACTTTGAAATGGGACTGGAAGCCGTAGAGAAGATACATAGACATTATGAGCAAATAGATCAGGAGCAGAATACCTATCTGAAGAGTATTACCTATTTCAGACAGTCCTGTGGCTGTAAGGTAAGAGGAAGCCTGGATGAAATGATGAAACGGCGTAATCATATCATCCATGAGGTTGAGGATAAGGATAAGGCAATCAGAAACAACTCCTATATGTCCATAGACCTGACAGGAGTTACGCTCCTGGATAACCTGGACAAGAAGCTTTCCTCCTATACCAATATGAATGAGGGCTTCTCCTCCTTCTTTTTGTGCCTGTATAAAGGATGGGATAACTATATGGAAGCTGAGCCCGAACAACCGGATACCACGGAGATGGTGATGGAGGTTGGTGTTAAGAACGGAGTGTGGTTGCAGAAGGCACATTATGAGATCGGCGAACTGCTCCCGAAGGAGTATATGGATCCCTGGCCGCAGGTTTTTTATTTTAATATGCTCCATCATCAGGAGAAGAGCTTTGGATATACAGCGATCAGCTTTCAGAAGCCTAGAGCCTATAAGCCTTCCTATCAGGGCTGGCTAATCAATATATGTAACGCCTTAGAGAATATCAGGATACATAGCGAGCTTAACCGTCTTGTTTATAAACTGGAAGACATGTATGTCAAGGACGAAATGACCGGCTTATATAATCGGAGAGCGTTACATACCCTCGGCCAGAAGTACTTATCCCAAAGTATTGAAAAGCAGGGAGGGTTGATGGTTTTTTCTGTTGATATGGATAACCTAAAACATATTAATGATAATTACGGACATTTCAACGGAGATATTGCAATTAAAACGGTTGCAGACGCACTTTTATATGCTGCGGAGGATGATGAGATTTGTATCCGCATGGGCGGGGATGAATTCTCCGTGATCGGGTTGGAATATGATGATGCCAAAGTGAGAAGTTATATTCAAAAATTTGAGGAAGCCATACAGATATTCAATGAAAGCGAACTCAACGGCTTTCGTGTCAGGGTCAGTTATGGATGGAGTATCACCCGTCCAAATGAACATACTTTGATTGAAGATTGTCTGAGTATCGCCGATGCCAGGATGTATCAGCAAAAATATGAGAAGGAGGCGCTCCGCTTAAAGCATCTGGGTGACCGGATCCTAAACTCGGATTAAGCTGTAGCGACCTTAATGTCAGGTTATAATCCTTAGACGATTTGCTTGGAGGATGATTTGTGGAGGGGCTTTATAAAGCATTAACAGAATATACGAATCAGGACTATTATCCGATGCACATGCCTGGACATAAACGGAATACTGGGCTGCTTCAGATGGTAAATCCCTATTCGATTGATATTACGGAAATTGAGGGATTTGACGATCTTCACCAGGCGGAGGGGATACTTAAAAATTTGGAGGAGCGCCTACAGAAGCTATACGGAGCATGCCGTTCCTTTCCCCTGGTGAACGGAAGTACGGCCGGAATCCTAGCCGGAATATCTGCTGCAGCAAATCCGGGGGATCGGATTTTGCTGGCTAGAAACTGCCATAAAGCAGTATATCATGCTGTTCTTATCAGAGGCTTGAAACCGGTATACCTTTATCCTGAGGAACTTCCTGGTATCCCTGTAAATGGTGGAATTTCTGCCGCTCAGGTGGAGAAGCTGTTGATAACATATCCCGGAACGAGACTTGTGGTAATCACCTCACCAACCTATGAAGGTGTTGTATCCGATATCAAAGGGATCGCAGAAATTGTCCATAAATACGGAGCGCTGCTTTTGGTGGACGAAGCCCATGGAGCACATTTCGGCTTTCATAAGGACTTCCCGCAGAGTGCGGTGAGGTTAGGGGCAGATATTATTATTCAAAGTCTCCATAAGACACTTCCGTCCTTCACACAAACAGCGGTCCTTCATTCTAACCGCCCTGAATTAAATCCCAAGATCGGACAATTTCTATCCATTTATCAAAGCAGCAGTCCCTCCTATCTTCTGATGGCAGGAATAGAGCAGTGTGTCCGCATACTGGAGGAACGGGCTGATGCGTTATTCGAAGAATATAGTAACAACCTTAGAAGATTTCATATTGAAATGATGGCACTAAAGCATATGAAGCAGCTGGATCAAAGTATTGCAGGGACCGGAAGCGTCTTTGCCCTGGACCCGTCCAAGTTAACCATCCGGATAATATCTTCGGAAATGACAGGACCGGAACTAGCCGAAAGGCTTAAACAGCAATATCATATCGTCATGGAGATGGAAACCAGGGACTATGTACTTGGAATGACCAGTGTCTGTGATACGCGGGAAGGCTTCGACAGATTAATCAAAGCACTTCTAGAGATGGATGGAGAATTAGCAGGAAAACGAACTGTCCGGGAGCCAGAAGCGATAAGGGCTACAGTTGATACGGCCATGTGGCCTTATGAAGCTGCAGCGCTTAAGTCAGAGGAGGTAGAGCTCCGGGAAAGTATGGGAAGGATCTGTGCAAGCTTTATCAGTATATATCCTCCGGGAATACCGCTGCTCATACCAGGGGAGAGGGTTGATGAGAGGAGCCTTCAGATACTGACACAGGCTATGAAGGACGGACTTAAGGTTACCGGAATTTTGGGGACAGAACGGGACAGAATTGAGGTCATAACGAAAGGATAATCATGGCGAGGATATTTATCATTTTAGGAAAAAGTTCTACCGGTAAGGACACCATATTCAAACGATTACTGGAGAGCTCCAGTCTACAACTGAATACAGTGGTCATGTATACCACCAGACCGATTCGTGCAAATGAGACAGAGGGAGTGGAATATCATTTTGTTGATGAGAAAAGGCTTAATGAGCTTAAGGAACAGGGAAAAGTGATAGAACACCGAGCCTATGATACCATCTACGGGACATGGCATTACTTTACGGTAAATGACGGTCAGATAGAGCTTAAGGAGTATGATTACCTGATGCATGGAACGCTGGAGAGCTTTGAACAGATTAAAAAGTATTTCGGCGAAGACAGAGTCATTCCGATTTATATCGAGGTAGAGGATGGAATGAGGCTCATCAGAGCCCTAAAAAGAGAAATGAAGCAGGAGCAGCCAAAATACGCAGAGCTATGCAGACGATTTCTTGCGGATGAAGAGGATTTTTCTGAGGATAACATTATAAAAGCGGGAATCAGGAAGAGATACCAAAACATTGTGTTAGAGCATTGCTTGAATGAGATTGAGGAAGACATCAAAAAATATACTGTAAACTGAGCCGATTTTATGTTATACTTTTGGCAGATAGCAGTATTGCTCTTTTTCGAATGGAGGAGCTAGTGTGAAAAATGAATTT
>JAEZHX010000171.1 GCA_023436765.1 Bacillota bacterium | reverse complement strand
TTCCTTTTGTTTTCTTCTATATCATAGGACTTGGCTTACTCATGAGAATTAACATCTATGATGAGTTTATCAAAGGTGCGAAGGAAGGCTTTCAGGTGGTTTTTGATATCCTGCCCACCCTGATCGGGTTGATGGTTGGTATCGGAGTACTTCGTGCCTCCGGAGCACTGGATATTCTTTCGGAGCTGATTAAGCCTATCACTGATCTGGTTCATTTTCCGTCGGAGGCGGTTCCGCTGGTCCTGGTGAAGATGTTCTCCTCCTCTGCTGCGACGAGTCTCCTCCTGGATATCTTTAAGGAGCATGGACCTGATTCCTATCTGGGACGGCTAGTATCAATCATATTGAGCAGTACCGAGACCATATTCTATACGATGGCGGTTTATTTCATGGCAGCAGGGGTGAAGAAATCCCGCTATACCCTGGCAGGTGCCCTTACAGCTACTTTTACAGGGGTAGTGGCGAGTGTGATTATCACGAATCTGGTATTCTGAACGGTCTGTTGAGCAGTAACTCAATAAATCGTTGTTTTCGCAGGATTGCATATAAAACCATAAAGAGGTAAAATCTACTATAATATGAAACATATATTAGTTCGCGTGTCGGTCTAAAAGGAGGATTATTATGAGCTTGTTGGGAGCTTTTATCGTACCCCATCCGCCGTTAGTTGTTCCCGAGGTGGGAAAGGGGCAGGAATCGAAGGTAATGAAAACAATTAACAGCTATAAGGAAGTTGCCAGGCGCATTGCTGAGTTAAAGCCTGACACCCTTATCATAACCACACCCCACTCCATCATGTACTCGGATTACTTCCATATCTCCCCGGGAAGTGGAGCCAAGGGAAGCTTCGGCAGGTTTGGAGCCAGGGAAGTTTCCTTCCGGGTAACCTATGACGAGGAGTTCGTAGAACAACTGGAATTGGCGGTGGATAGAAGGGGGATTGAGGCCGGGACCCTGGGAGAGAAGGAGCCGGCACTGGATCATGGTACGATGGTGCCACTCTATTTTATCAACCAATATCTAAAGGAATACAAAGTGGTCAGGATCGGCCTCTCCGGGCTGCCGGTAACAGACCATTACAAGCTGGGGCGGTGCGTTGCCGAGACAGCGGACAAGCTTGGCAGAAATATTGTATTTGTTGCCAGCGGGGATCTCTCCCACAAACTAACCGAGGAGGGACCCTACGGATATGCACCGGAAGGCCCTCAGTTCGATAAGGAAATAACCGCAGCTATGGAAAGCGGCGATTTTCTTCAGTTTCTGTCCTTCAAACCAAACTACTGTGAATCGGCAGCGGAGTGTGGGTTACGATCCTTTATCATCATGGCAGGGGCTTTAAGCGGTAAAGCCGTGAAGCCTGAACTGTTATCCTATGAAGGCACCTTCGGGGTAGGGTATGCTGTCTGCGATCTCCATCCGGAGGGAGAGGATGAAACCAGGCATTTTGATCTAATCTTTGAGGCAAAGCAGAAGGAATATGCCAAGGAAAGGCAGAAGTTCGAGGATGCCTATGTGAGCCTGGCAAGGCATTCCCTTGAAGCCTATATTAAGACCGGCAAGAGGGCAAAGCTTCCGGACGGGCTTCCGGAGGAGCTGACAGGGAATAAGGCCGGAGTATTCGTATCTCTGAAGAAATACGGAGAACTCAGGGGCTGTATCGGTACCATTTCTCCTGTAACAGAAAGCATAGCGAAGGAAATCCTCCGGAATGCTGTCAGTGCAGGGATTGAGGATCCGAGATTTCCTCCGGTGGGTGAGGAGGAGCTGGATGATCTGGTCTACAGCGTGGATGTCCTGTCGGAGGCAGAACCAATCAGCGGTATAGAGGAGCTTGATGTGAAGAGATATGGAGTAATCGTATCCTCGGGCAGGAAGCGGGGACTGCTGCTCCCGAATCTGGAGGGTGTCGATACGGTGGAACAGCAGGTATCCATCGCGAAGAAGAAAGCCGGGATCTACGATAATGAAACAGTAACATTGGAACGATTCGAGGTGGTGAGGCATAAATGAAGGTTGAATGTGAAATCTGCCCCCATCACTGTAAGCTGGAGGAGGGGAGGCTGGGACTCTGCCACGGAAGAATTAACCGGAAGGGGAAGGTAGTCAGTGAGAACTATGGTAAGCTGACGGCAGTCGCTCTTGATCCGATTGAGAAGAAACCACTGTACCATTTCCATCCCGGCAGCAGGATTCTGTCCATTGGAAGCTATGGCTGTAATCTGAACTGTCCTTTCTGCCAGAACTGTGATATCTCCATGGCAGGAGGGAAGGAGATCGAGTTCCAGAAGGTGACCTGCGAGGAATTGGTGGCGAAGGCATTGCAATTCAAGGGCAAAGGGAATATCGGAATTGCCTATACCTATAATGAGCCCCTGATCGGATACGAGTTTATCCGCGACTGTGCAAAGTTGGTGAGGAAAGCAGGGCTTAAGAATGTAGTAGTATCCAATGGCTATATCAACAAGGAGCCCCTTACAGAGCTGCTTCCGTTGATTGACGCCTTCAATATCGACCTAAAGGGCTTCACGGAGGAATATTATCACAAGCTGCGAGGCGACCTGGAGACGGTAAAACAGAGTATCCATCTGGCAGCGGCAGAATGCCACGTAGAGGTGACTACCCTGATCATTCCCGGTGAGAATGACAGCGAGGAGGAGATGGAGGCCTTATCCGGATGGCTGGCCTCGGTTAGCCCTGAGATACCGCTCCATATTTCCCGATTCTTCCCTCGGTTTAGGATGCAGGACAGATCCCCGACTCCGGTGGAGCAGGTCTACCGCCTTGCGGGGATTGCCAGAAGAAAGCTGAAATATGTTCATGAGGGCAATGTATAAAGCCTGACATACCACGGTCAGGATAAATAATTCTCTTAATCTGTGACATACTATCCTCTGAGGTGAGATGTATGAACAAAGAAAAACGGGAAAAGCTTCATCAGAAAAAGTCACAGGAAAAGTTCAACAGCGTAACAAATTCTGTGAAACCTGAAAATCAAAATCAGGAGCATAATGTCAGAAATGAAGGCATTCAGCCTCCCAACAACAAACGCTGAGCCGAAGGAGTACAACATCCCGGCACCTTAAAAATATGGTTTGGTAAATAAATCTCGCTTATCAGACAGATCCCTCAGTGAGAGTGCCACAAAGTTCTTCCCTTTGCGGCACTCTCATTCCATACCAGAGTTACTACTCAGCCTCCCAGGTTACCTGCTGGACCAGGGAGGAAATGTTCCCATGGATGAGACGCTTCCGCTTAGATGCATTACTGAGAGAACAGTTGGGTGTTGTCTGCGGGAAGAGTGTGTTGTATAATAGGACTACCCTATAGAAAAAGAGGAAGATAAATGATATTTGAAACACATGCACATTATGAGGATGAAGCCTTTGATACCGACCGTCAGGAGCTCCTGACGTCCCTGCCAAAGCAGGGGATCGAGTATGTGGTGGATGTCAGTTCATCGGTAAATTCCATAGACAAGGTATTGAAGCTTACAGAGCTTTACCCATATATCTATGGAACCGTCGGGATCCATCCCGGGGATTCCATGTACTTAAGTGAAGAGTTACTCTCTGATATTAAGGAGAAGGCGAAGAATCCCAAGGTTGTAGCGGTTGGAGAGATTGGACTCGATTATTACTGGGATACGCCGGACCGTGAAACTCAGAAAAAATGGTTCGCCAGACAGCTGGAGCTTGCTAGGGAGCTTGCGCTTCCACTGGTGATTCACAGCAGGGATGCCGCCAACGATACCTTTCAAATGATGAAGGAGGCGAAGGCGGAGGAGCTGGGAGGCATCATACATTGCTTTGGGTATGGAGTGGAGCAGGCCAGACAGTACTTAAATAAGGGGTATTATCTTGGCATCGGAGGGGTTGTAACCTTTACAAACGGCAAGAAACTTAAGGAGGTCGTAGCCTACGCTCCGATTGAGCAGCTGGTATTAGAGACGGATTGCCCCTATCTGGCCCCTGTCCCGCATCGGGGGGAGAGGAATAATTCCCTGTATCTGATGCATGTGGCGGCGGAGATTGCTAAGCTAAAGAGCCTGGAGACCTCGGAAGTAATCCGTATTACGAACGAGAACGCTAAGAAACTATATTTCGCAGGGAGGTAGAAGATGGCCAACCTTGGCAATCCCAAGAATACAATAGAAGTACTGAATAAGTATAAATTGGTTTTTCAGAAGAAATTCGGGCAGAACTTCTTAATCGATAGCCATGTTCTGGACAAGATCATCCGTGCAGCAGAGATCACAGATCAGGATCTGGTGCTGGAGATCGGACCCGGTATCGGTACGCTGACCCAATACCTCTGTGAAAACGCCAGAGAGGTCATAGCGGTGGAGATTGACCGGCAGTTAATTCCTGTTCTTAAGGATACTCTGTCTGCTTACGATAACATAACCGTGCTGAATGAGGATATCCTGAAGGTGGATTTGAATTCCCTGGTGAAGGAGAGGAATGGCGGCAGACCAATCAAAATAGTGGCAAACCTGCCTTACTATATCACAACACCGATCATTATGGAGCTGTTTGAGAAGCATGTGCCGTTATCCAGTATCACAGTCATGGTACAAAAGGAGGTTGCAGACCGGATGCAGGCGAAGCCGGGCTCTAAGGATTACGGAGCGCTGTCCCTGGCGGTTCAATATTATGCGGAGCCTTATATCGCTGCTAATGTGCCACCGAACTGTTTCATGCCTCGACCGAATGTCGGTTCGGCGGTCATTCGCCTGAAGCTTCATGAGAAGCCTATGGTGGAAGTGACGGAGGAGGAATTGCTATTTAAGCTCATCCGAGCCTCCTTCAACCAGAGAAGAAAAACTCTGGTCAACGGGCTAAACAACTTCACTGGACTATCCTTTACGAAGGAGCAGATCATAACCGCTCTTAAGGCAGAGGGCCTCAGTGAGAATGTCCGTGGAGAGGCCCTGACGCTTGACCAATTTGCTGGACTAGCGAATCGATTGAGTGATTTGGATTAATTTTTATGCAAGGAGCCGTGGTTAATATGAATAATTAACCATGGCTAGGGCTAATGAAACGACGTATTAATGGGGTTTTCAAAATAAATACAAAAAAACAGTTGCATAAATATAAATTATATTGTATGATAATACTATAGAAGCAGTGCTAATCTAATTTATTAAAAATAATTTTTGGTAATTGAAAGATATTGCTTGCTTAATGATGAGCAATCGATTATCATATTCAAAAGAACCTAAGCGGAATTCTTCTAAATAAGATAAAAGGCAGAAAAAGAAAGAAATTGCAAATTTTTTTTGCCCTTTTTTAGGAAGAAGAGATAAAAGCCGGTTTCTAAGGATAATAATTTGCTTAAACGATGGGGTTTAAGCTCTCCTAAGGGTAATCTGTGACAGGATGCTTAGGGAGCTATGCCTCCGTAAGTACCAGCTACAGATTTTATCAAATATTAGGAGGTAACTATGAAGAAGAGAGATGACATTCACAAGGTACTAATTATTGGATCGGGTCCGATTGTAATCGGCCAGGCATGTGAATTCGACTATTCCGGTACACAGGCCTGCAAGGCTTTAAGAAAGCTGGGGTATAAAATCGTCCTTGTTAATTCGAATCCCGCTACGATTATGACGGATACCACTACGGCAGATGTAACCTATATTGAACCTCTTAATGTAGAAAGACTCACACAAATCATTGAAAAAGAAAGACCCGATGCTCTGCTCCCTAACCTGGGTGGACAGTCAGGTCTAAATCTTTGTGCAGAATTAGCAAATGCCGGTGTACTGGAGCAATACAATGTCAAGGTCATCGGTGTCCAGGTGGATGCGATTGAACGTGGTGAGGACCGAGTAGAGTTTAAGAAAGCAATGGACTCCTTAGGGATTGAGATGGCAAGGAGTGAAGTTGCCTATACAGTGGAAGAAGCGTTGGCGATAGCAGAGGATTTGGGATATCCGGTTGTTATCCGTCCGGCCTATACGATGGGTGGAACCGGTGGCGGATTAGTTTACAATGTAGACGAGCTGAAGGTAATCGTAGACAGAGGACTGCATGCCAGCCTGGTTGGCCAGGTGCTGGTGGAGGAATCCGTCCTCGGCTGGGAAGAGCTCGAATTGGAGGTAGTTAGGGATGCAACCGGTAAGATGATCACGGTCTGCTTCATCGAGAATATCGACCCGATGGGTGTCCATACGGGAGACTCCTTCTGTTCTGCCCCCATGCTGACCATTTCGAAGGAAGTACAGCTGGAGCTCCAGAGACAGGCTTATAAGATCGTGGATGCGATTCAGGTCATCGGCGGAACGAACGTACAGTTTGCCCATGATCCTAAGTCAGGACGTATCGTAGTGATTGAGATTAATCCCAGAACCTCCCGTTCCTCCGCGCTCGCATCAAAGGCTACCGGCTTCCCGATTGCATTGGTATCCTCGATGTTAGCTTCAGGCTTGAATTTAAGTGATATTCCCTGCGGTAAATACGGAACCTTGGATCAGTATGTTCCGGACGGCGATTACGTGGTAATCAAGTTTGCACGATGGGCCTTTGAAAAGTTCAAAGGGGCAGAGGATAAGCTCGGTACCCAGATGCGTGCCGTGGGTGAGGTTATGAGTATCGGTAAGACCTATAAGGAGGCCTTCCAGAAGGCAATCCGAAGCCTTGAGACCGGACGTTATGGCCTTGGAAATGCTAAGAATTTCGGTTCTCTTACGAAGGAAGAGCTTTTAAATAAACTCCATATCCCCACCAGTGAGCGTCAGTTTATCATGTACGAAGCCCTGAGAAAGGGTGCTACGGTGGAAGAGCTGCATGGGTTAACTAAAATCAAGCACTATTTTATCGAACAGATGAAGGAGCTTGTGGAGGAAGAAGAAGCTCTAAAGAAGTATAAGGGAAGTGTTCCCCCCACGGAGGTTCTGAAGCATGCGAAGCTAAATGGTTTTGCGGATAAATATCTTAGCCAGATTCTTCATGTGCCCGAGAAGCTGGTCCGTGAAGCAAGATACGGAGCCGGTATCAGGGAAGCCTGGGAGGGGGTACATGTAAGCGGAACAGAGGATGCGAAATACTATTATTCCACGTATCATCTGAAGGAGGACCAGTCCCCGAGCTCTGATAAGCCGAAGGTCATGATTCTTGGCGGTGGCCCGAACCGAATCGGGCAGGGCATTGAGTTCGATTACTGCTGCGTACATGCAGCCTTCGCCTTAAAGGAGCAGGGTTTTGAGACGATCATCGTAAACTGTAATCCAGAGACGGTTTCCACGGATTATGATACCTCGGATAAGTTATATTTTGAGCCTCTGACGGCTGAGGATGTATTAAGCATCTATGAGAAGGAGAAGCCCCTCGGTGTAATCGCACAGTTCGGAGGGCAGACACCTCTGAATCTTGCAGCAGAGCTTAAAGCGAACGGCGTTAACATCCTTGGAACAACACCGGAGACCATCGACCTGGCAGAGGATAGGGATCGTTTCCGTGAAATCATGAATAAGCTGGACATTCCCATGCCCGAAGCAGGTATGGCAGTAAATGTGGAGGATGCTCTTGCAATCGCTAATAAAATTGGTTACCCTGTTATGGTTCGTCCGTCCTACGTTCTCGGCGGCCGTGGCATGGAGATTGTCCATGATGATGAAAGCATGGAGATCTACATGAATGCTGCAGTGGGAGTAACTCCGGACCGTCCAATCCTGATAGATCGTTTCCTCCATAATGCTCTGGAGTGTGAAGCAGATGCCATCAGTGACGGTACCAATGCCTTTGTTCCGGCAGTGATGGAGCATATAGAGCTGGCAGGAATCCATTCCGGTGACTCGGCCTGTGTTATCCCTTCCCTAAACATTACGGAGAAGAACCTGGCAACCATCAAGGATTATACGATGAAGATTGCGAAGGAAATGAAGGTATGCGGTCTAATGAATATGCAATATGCCATTGAGGACGGTGTTGTTTATGTACTGGAGGCTAATCCCAGGGCATCCCGTACCGTACCGTTGGTATCCAAGGTCTGCAATATTCAGATGGTGAAGCTGGCCACCCAGATCATCACCTCCAAGCTGACCAATACTCCCTCTCCGGTTCCCTCCCTCAAGGAGAGTAAAGTTACTCACTACGGCGTGAAGGAAGCGGTTTTCCCGTTCAACATGTTCCCTGAAGTGGATCCGGTACTTGGACCAGAGATGCGCTCCACCGGTGAGGTTCTGGGTTTGGCAGCTAGCTTTGGAGAGGCTTTCTATAAGGCGCAGGAGGCTACAAAGACCAAACTGCCTATGTCCGGAACCGTCCTGATCTCAGTCAACGACAGGGATAAGTCAGAGGTAGCGGAGGTGGCGAAGGGCTTTGCGGAATGCGGCTTCAAGATACTGGCTACCGGTGCTACCTATGAACTGATTGTAAAGAACGGTATTCCTGCCGAGAAGATCTTCAAACTGTATCAGGGAAGACCGAATATACTTGATGCTGTAGCTAACGGTCAGATCGATATCATTGTGAACACACCGATCGATAAGAAGAGCGTAAGCGATGACAGCTATATCCGAAAAGCAGCAATCAAAGCAAAGGTATGTTATGTGACTACCATGGCAGCAGCGAAGGCAACCATTGCAGGTATCCGCGAGATTAAGAATAACAGTGCAGTTGGAGTAAAATCCCTTCAGGAATTCCATAAGGATATTGTATAATGAATGATCAGTGCGCTCAGTGCAGAAACATGAGTGATAGTCGAACCTAACTACTATTCAGAGGATCGGAACCCTTCAGGGGGGCCGGTCCTCTTTTATGTGCTTTATTCGGCCACTGCTTAGCATAATGACAATCGTATTCGAATATATTGAATAGAATCATCAGTACATGATCAGAACAGTAAGGGAGTGATAGTTTGGCTGACTATAAAAGAATGGTTTCGTATATGTATCAATACGAAAATGGTGTTAAGAAAAAGAATGTAGGTTATGCCCGCGTAGAAGCTAAGAACGGAGAATGTAAGATTACACTGCATATGCAGCTTCCGGGGCTCTTGGACAGCATCTTCCCGATCTATATGATCCAGAGGAAGAAGGGGGAAATGGAGCTGGTCTATGTCGGCGAAGCAATATTAAAAGCCCAGACGATGGACGGCAGATTGACAGCTAAGGAAACAAATATAATGGATTCTGGTTACAGCTTATCTGATATGGGTGGAGTTCTGCTGTTTTTAAATGATAGTGTGTTTTATGCTACGGAATGGGACGACAAACCGGTAGTACTCAGTGAAGTATTAGATGCCTTAAAACTGAAAAGTAAGAAAAGCGGGAAGAACAGTTCCCTACCTGAGAAGGAAATAAAAGACGAGCATAAACCGGAGATGCCCGAGGTCCTGGAGACTTTTCAGAGGGAAGAGGATGAGGTGGACTCCTCTGTTCCTTTGTATAAGCTTCCGAGAGGTTGGAAAACGATAGAGCTGTTTCAGCCAAAAGAAAGCAGGAAGCCGGTTAATCCATGGGATATTGTTGCCAGAATGCGCAATTCCATGAGAGAAGAGCAAGTGGATGGTACCAGACCTGGACAGAGGGAGGAGAGGTCAGAGGAAAATCCGGAAGAAGAGCTGAACATAGAACAACAAACCGAACAAAGAGCAGAGCAAAGTGCGGAACAAAGAGAAGAACAAAGAGAAGAGAGTATTCCTATGGAGAGAGAGGAGGAGACCGAGAAGCCGGAGAGTCCTCTTGCATCCAAGATCTTCGAAGGCTATCCCAGAATATATCCTTTTGAAGACAATGAGATTACCCTGTGCGTGAAAATTGAACCTAAGGATATCGGATATCTGCCGGCTGAGGCTTGGGTACTCAGCAATAACAGCTTTCTTCTTCACGGCTACTATTGTTACAATCATCTGATTTTGGCAAAGATAAAAGAGCACAACGGGTATCGTTATATTCTTGGAGTCCCAGGTATTTATCATAATAGAGAACGGTTTATGGCGAGAATGTTTGGTTTTGATTGCTTCAAATCCATCCGAAAGAGGGAGCTTAGACAGGGGGATTTCGGTTATTGGTATGTTCCGGTCACACTTTGATCGATGGGATTGATCAGGGAATATC
>JAEZHX010000162.1 GCA_023436765.1 Bacillota bacterium | reverse complement strand
TTATATGCCAACAATTCGGTTCCGTCAAGGGTATAAACCGGTGAACTTTTTCATATTATTAAGTATCTGTAGCTGCATTAAAATAATGTAGAAGTATGACGCTTTCACAGGAAGTCATGTATTATATGCAGATTTCACTTGCATAATTGCTATTATTATATTAAAATGTAATGGATTGTTTGAAAAGGAGGGAAATAACTATGGCATATACAATTAGTGATGAATGCATCAGCTGCGGCGCATGTGCAGGCGAATGCCCGACAGATTCTATTTCTGAAGGCGCAAGTCATTTTGAAATAAATCCTGACACCTGCATCGATTGCGGTGCTTGCGAATCCACCTGCCCTACCGGTGCGATTACAGCATAGTTCCAAACGAGTACATAAGGATCTGTTTCAAAGCTAAACCCTTATTAACGGTTTAATTTTGAAGCAGCTCCTTTTTGTGTTTATGTATTTGATTGGGGGGCAAAAGCCCTCCTATAATTTATACATCGTTAGCGATTGTGCAAATTGACGAAGCTAGAGTTTATGAAGCGCTTTAGACGCCCTAATCATATTTATATATATAGCCTGCTCTTCTTCCTGAACTTGGATTTGTTCCGCTTCCTGCCATCCAGTGTGGCTGCTGCCATCATCCTGCTTTTCTGATAGTCTCTTAGAGTTAAGTCAAATTTCTTAAACCGCTCTTCCTCCTTCTCTTCCTGTAGACGCATCAGAAAACTCATTTCCTTAATGACACTCTCCGTCACATTTCCGCTGATATCGTCTGTCAGTGTAGAGTTGTTCTCCTTCAGGGCCGACAAGATAATCTGATTCATAATCGCCTTAAACTGACTCATCTTATCCCCGGATTGTTCTTTTATCTCATTTTCCGTCTCGTTTGTAATAAGGCTTGTCCCCTCTGTGTTGATTTCCTCATTGTTTGTTTCTTCTGATTTTAAGTCTACCTGTTGTGCTTCTTCCATTCCTGTCCCCTCCATGCTTGTCCCAACTCCGACGATATTCTTCTCTCCCCATAATTCAAATACTTTACCGTTCATCTCATCCTTCAGCCTGATCATCGTCTGGCTATCCAAGGCTTCCAGTTTATGCAGATTGGGAAGCAGCATCTTAACTGCTTTCAGCTGAAATCCCTGTTCCTTTAAATGCTTTATCGTCTTAAGCAGATCAATATCTGACTCTTTATAATATCTGTGTCCCATTTCATTTCTTCCAATGGGAAGCGCAAGCTGTTCCTCCCAATATCTCAGTACGTGGTCTTCCACCTCCACTCTTTTTGAGGCTTCTGAAATCATATATCTTACTTCATCCATTGAGTGCCCTCCCTGTATGTGTAATTATTTTCCACTTTTTACATTATAACATAGCAAGTACCAAATGCAATACAAATACCACATATTCCCATTTAACTTATCGACATAAAAAGGGGAAACCTCAAAGAAGTTTCCCCTTTTCAACATAATCATATATTCTGTTATTCACCCTGGCCGACTGCTGATGATAAGCTCCTCTTCCTAACTTTTTCACGAGTTCCAAGCAGAAACATGAGGAAGGAAGCTGCCACAGCCAGTAGGAACATAAACGGCCATACATTGTTAACACCATACTTTTGGATGAATTTACCCGTAAAATAAGGAGAAATGGAGCCGCCTGTGCTGGAAATGATACTAATAATGGAATTAAATCTGCCCCGATGAGTGATTGGTGTATGATCTGCAATATATACACCGATATTTGTCGCCGTAATAATCTCTCCGACGGTCCATATGATTGTTGAGATTGCGAACAACCAGAAGCTATCCACAAAAAACAACATACCGAAGCCTATTGCATAGAAGAGACCCGCGATGGATACATTATAAATCGCCCGTATCTTTCTGGTAATTAAGGTTATTATTGTTGTAAAAAAGATAACCTCCAGACAATTGACCATATTGAGGGTTCCATAATAGCTCGGTCCCAGGACCTCTCCAAAGACAGCATTAGCTTTCAGTGGCAAGCTGAAATTGGTTTGTGCATAGATGAAGGAATAGATTGTATCGAGTACTGCAAAAATCAAAAGTGCCGGCCTATGTAATAGAGCTGCCAATAGCCCGCCTGTCTCTGCCTTTTCACCGACTCGTTCATCCTTTATCTTATTGAACTCTTCCTTCGTAGGCTTCGTTTCTTTAACAAACTTTGCCAGAAGAAGGATTGATATCAGAGTTGTGATAGCATCTCCGAGGAACAGGAGCTTCATATACTTTCGGAACAGGAGGCCTGCAACAACAGAACCGATCGCCGTACCGGCGTTCATACCCATATATAATAGAGAAAATGCTGCCTGACGGTTCTCCGGCACTGTAAGATCATTCATCATGGCTCCGCTGGCCGGATGCGCAACACTTCCAAAGAAGGAAGACAGAATCAGCAGATACGGCACATAATGAAAGGTTTCCGGATTGTCTATGAATAAAGCACTGGGAAGGTAGCAGAAGGCAGCAAGTCCCATGAACAGGATCATGATCTTCTTTCTTCCCATCAGGTCCGTCAGTTTACCCCCAATCAAAGAGCCCGGTAACTGCAGAAGGGAGCCCATTAGTAGGAATTTTCCTACCTCCTGCTCCTGCATACCGCCCTTCTGGGTTAGTAACAATGTCATAAAGGGGAAAACAAAGTTTCCCATGGAATTCACTACGCGGGCAATAAATATGATATATACGCTCCGCGGAAGTCCAAAATAAGTAATTTTTGCTTTATTCAGTTTCATCTTTTTTATCTCTCTAAGTTCGCAAATTTAGTATATTGAGACTGCCAAGCCAATTTAACGGTTCCTACCGGACCATTTCTCTGTTTACCGATGATGATTTCAGATACTCCCGGTTCTTCTGTGTCATGGTTATAGTAATCATCACGGTAGATGAACATTACTACGTCGGCATCCTGCTCGATGGCTCCGGACTCTCTTAAATCCGAAAGCATCGGTCGTTTGTCGGGCCTCTGTTCCACGGCACGGCTCAGCTGAGATAACGCAATCACCGGTACATTGATTTCCCTTGCCAGGGATTTTAGGGATCTTGAGATCTCCGAGATCTCCTGCTGACGGGATTCCGAGCGTTTGCTGCCGCTCATCAGCTGCAGGTAGTCAATTATGATTAATCCCAAGTTCTTTTCCAGCTTCAGCTTTCTGCACTTCGACCGTAATTCGCTTACGGAGATAGCGGAAGTATCATCTATGATCAGACTGGAATTACCGATAATTCTGGCACTTTCCATCAGACTTGCCCACTCATCGGCCGACAGATTACCGGTACGGATATTCTGAGAATCCACCCTGGAGTTCATCGCCAGGATACGCTTGACCAACTGGTCCTGGGACATTTCCAAGCTGAAGACGGCTGTGGTTACATTGGACTTCAAAGCAACATATTCCGCAATATTCAGTGCGAAGGCCGTCTTACCCATGGAGGGTCTGGCAGCAATCAGGATCAGATCGGAGGGTTGTAATCCGGCAGTCTTATAATCCAGATCATAGAAGCCGGTTGCTACACCGGTAACACTTCCATGATTCCTTGAGGCCGCTTCAATGCTGTCAATGGAACGGAGCACCACTTCCTTGATATCCGTAAATTCCTTCGTCCCCCGGTTCTGTACGATATCAAATACCTGCTTTTCCGTCTTCTCCAGGATGATATCAAGCTTTTCCTTATCCAGATAGCAGTCATTGGCTGTTTCCTCGGAAACCTTGATCAGTCTGCGAAGCACTGCTTTATCCTTGACGATCTGAGCGTAATATTTCACATTAGCCGAGGTGGGAACTGCCGTTACCAGATCCCTAATAAACTCGAGACTGCAGACCTGTTGAGGAACATCCTTCTCCTTCAGACGGTTCTGAAGGGTTACCAGATCCACCGGCTTTCCTTCGTTATACAGCTCCTGCATGGTATCAAACAGTATGCTGTACTGCTGCTCATAAAAATCCGAGCTATTAATGATCTCCGCTGCAGCAACAATAGCATCCCGATCCATAATCATTGAGCCGATTACGGATTGTTCTGCCTCTGCACTGTGCGGAAGTATCCTCTTTATTAAAGCCTCATCCATAGTAATCTCCATGCTGCCTGTTTGCAGCTCTTTAAACATAATCCTTCGGAACGCTCCGGCATAGCACCCTTCGTCCTTATTGCAAAGCAAACGATATATCGCTTTCCCCCGTGCTTTATCCAGTATTAAGGGAAACATGAATTACCTGCTCTTATACAGCCTCTACCTGAACCTTCATCTCGGCAGTTACCTGCGGATGTAGTTTGACAGGAACTGTATAGCTTCCCGCATTCTTAATCGGATCTGCAAGCAGCAGCTTCTTCTTATCCAGATCCAGACCGAACTGTTCTTTTAAAGCAGCAGCAATTTCTTTGGTAGAGATAGAGCCGAAGGTTTTACCACCTTCACCGGCCTTAATCTTCACCTTGATTGACACTTCCTCAAGTTTCTTAGCAAACTCCTTAGCCTCTGCCAGAATTTCCTTCTGTTTCTTCTCTTCGGCGGCCTTTTGGAGCTTCAGGTCATTCAGGTTCTGCTTTGTCGCCTCAAGGCCTAACTTTTTAGGTAGAACAAAGTTTCTCGCATAGCCATCACTTACCTTTACAATCTCACCCTTTTTACCCAGTGCTTTTACATCTTGTAATAAAATAATCTCCATAATTACCTTGTATGATATTAATGAAAGCCGATTATCATACATTCCTTTCTATAAACTTATTGATAAACTTTGGATACTTCGGACCTAGCTCCTTCGTCCGGCTTCTTTCCTAATATCCTCTACTTGTCGTTCCTATTATAATTCGCCTTCTTGCATCATGGAGGCCAAAGTCATCTTCAGCTTCATGATTGCTTCATGGATCGCACAATTCTCCAGCTGGGCACCCGCAACGCTTAAGTGTCCGCCGCCGCCCATTTTCTCCATGATGACCTGTACATTCACCTCATCGATGGACCTTGCGCTAATATAAATCTTGTTATTAAAATCCGTTAAAACAAAGGAGGCTTTGATATTTGTGATGTTTAGCAGCTCATTGGCAATCTGAGCACCGAGTACGGTGGGGCTGTCCACTTCGGAGCTGGCGCATACCGCAATAGCATAATGATCCAGATAAACCTCCGTACTGCTGATGGCATCCGCCTTCGTCTTGAAATCCGTAATCTCACTGCGAAATGCCTTTCGAATCCTAGTTACATCTGCACCGCTTCTTCTTAAGAAGGCGGCTGCTTCAAAGGTTCTTACTCCTGCCTTCGTTAGAAAATTATTCGTGTCAATCATGATTCCTGCATATAAAGCATCAGCTTCCGCGGGCTTCAGCTTTAGATTTCCCCCGATATACTGCAGGATCTCCGCTACCATTTCACAGGTAGAGGAGGCATAAGGCTCTATATAGGATAAGGCCGCATTTTCAATCGCCTCATTAGTCTGCCTGTGGTGGTCAAAGATTACAACGGTCTTGGTATAATCCAGCAATTCCGCACATTCCAGATAGCTTGGACGATTTACGTCAACGATAACCAGCAGGGTATTGATATCCACAACCTCCCTGGCCTGATCATTCTTAATGAACATATCTTCCTCATAATCCGGATTACCGATAAAGCGATTCATCATCGGTCGTAAAGAGGTGGTCACCTCATTGATAACGATATGGGCTTTCTTGTTAAAGGCCTTTGCAATACGATATATTCCGATTGCAGAACCGAAGGAATCAACATCACCGATCTTATGACCCATGACAATAATCTTGTCCTTGCCCTCTACAAATTCACGGAAGGCGTGGGCCTTCACTCTTGCCTTAACACGGGTACTCTTCTCCACCTGGATGCTTTTGCCGCCATAATAAGAGATCTTCTCTCTGTCCTTAATTACCGCCTGATCCCCGCCTCTGCCAAGGGCGAGATCAATCGCAGCCCGGGCATATTCATAGCCGGTATTATAGTTGTCAGCATTGACACCGAGACCGATACTCACCGTAACTGCCATCTCATTTCCAATGTTAACACTCCTGACCTCTTCCAGAATCGAAAACTTGCTGCTTTGCAGCATGGGGAGGTATTTCTGCTGAAAGACGAAGATGTACTTGTCCTTCTCCAGCTTCTTAATGATGGCATCTATATTCAGCATGTATTTATTAATCTTCCTGTCTACCAGGGCGGTCAACAGGGAGCGTCTGACTTCATCGCTGCTCTCCAGTGCTTCCTCATAATTATCAATATATAACAGGCCAACAATCTGCTTCTGCTCTTTATTCTCCTTGAGCAGAGCTATATTATCCGTCTCATCATAAAGATACATAGCAATCAGAGCATTTCTGGTATCCCAGGAGTTCTCACCTTCATAGATGCTCCAATTCGAATCCTCATCAAAATCAGGTGCAATCACCTTCCGTAACAGCACCTTGTAATTCCTGCCGTTATATAGCAGACGAAGCACCTCATCCCCCTCTGATCTGGGAAGAGCATCCTCCGTAATCTCAGGGAAAATATTAGAAATAGAATGACGTGCCACCTTGCGCTCCTGGATGATATCCATGAACTCATTGTTCCCCCATTGGAGCCTTCCCTCCACATCAAGTATCGCATAGGGCAGAGCCAACTCCTTCAGGAGACGCTTCTGAATCTGTCCATAATCCATCGCATAGCGAACCAGCTCAGCAGCCAATTTAGCCCGATTCAGATAGTAGATTGAAAGAGCAATCAGAAAATATGCCAGTATAAAAGCCGACATCACCAGTCCAGCTTCCTTACTGATAAAATAGATACACAGGTTCGAACAGAGCAAAAGCCCGGTAAGTATTACCGGCCACATAAGATAACTTCTTAGCGAACCGCCAAGTCTCATTTTTCTTCCCATGTAAGAAACCTCCACACTATTACACTAAGCCCGTCCTGAAAATGCACGCATTTCCTTGCCGGGCTTAAGGTCGCAACTCTCCGCTTTTCGCGTCTATTATAACACTAAATGCACTTACTGGATAGTCTAAATTTAAATTACCAGGATCCCTCACATATCACCGGGATTATTTTAATATATATACTGTCTGTATTTACAGACTTCTCGCAATCCGTCGCACCATCTGCTGATCTCAGGTACACATTAATATATCATAATTTTTTACATTTGTACATAGCTTTAATATACCACGGCCTGCCTATCTGATATAAGTCTAATACAAATATATTTCATCATGCACAGATAAATTAATAAATATAAGGTTAAGCAGAAAAAACTTGAGTCAAGCACAGTAAAAGGGCGTGCTCCTTGCATTGGAGCACGCCCGTATGTATGAATAAAGGGGAGAGGGAATTATCTTTATTACATGAAAATATTCAGTATTAGCAGCTCAACCAAGCCGACAGCCCAAGCGATCGTTGTAGTTACGGACCATACTCTGACCTGCTCTTTTGTCTCAGTGATACCACTTAAACGGTTAACCACCCAATAGAAGCTATCATTGAAGTAGGAGAAGAACAGTGCGCCAATACATGCTGCAAATGCACCAAGTAACATGCTGCCACCGGCTGCTTCTACGATCGGAGCGGTAATACCTGCTGCGGTGATCATAGCAACGGTACCGGAGCCCTGTACAAAACGTACTAAGGTTGCGATAATGAAAGGTAACAGGATAACCGGAATTGCTGTGGAAGCAATACCATTCGCAATATAATCACCAACACCTGCTGCCTTTAAAACCTGTCCAAGAGCACCGCCACCACCGGTAACGAAGATGATGATACCTGCTGACTTCATGCTGTCTTCTAACTCGGTGATAACAAACTTACGATCCTTGTCTCTGGTCAGTGTATAGATTGAGATCAATAAGCCGATACCAACTGCGATAATCGGTTTACCGAGGAAAATTAAAACCTCATAAACACCCGTGGTTAATTTTAATGCCGATAATACGGTATTTAATAAGATTAGGATAATCGGAAGCACGATTGGGGTGAAAGCCAAAAATGCGGAGGGTAAATTACGTCCTTCTTCCTTAGAAACCACATCATAAATGGGCTTCTGATACGGAGGTCTTTCCCAACCGTCACCAGCTTCATTGGGAAGCTGATAGATCTTCTTGCCAATGTATTTACTGTATATCATGACAGCGATTGCCATAGGAAAAGCAATTGCGATACCAAGCAGAATGAACTGTCCCACATCTACACCGAAGGTGCCTGCCACACCCAGAGGACCCGGTGTCGGGGGTACGAGGGAGTGAGTGATGACAAGTCCGCCTGCCAATGCAACGGAGAGGCCGGCAATGGATTTCTTGGTTTTTCTGGATAATGCCTTCGCCAAGGGAGAGAGAATGACAAATCCGGAATCGCAGAAAATCGGAATGGAAACCAGGAAACCGGTTAAGGTAAGTGCAGCCTCTTCTCTGCCTTTACCAAACATCTTTAAGAAGGTACGCGCCATTCGTTCTGCGGCACCGGATATCTCGAACATCTGGCCCATCATGATGCCTAAACCAATGATAATACCAATATTACCTAACGTTCCACCAAAACCGGCGGTAATTGCATCCACTGTTGCTGTAGTTCCAAGTCCTCCTACAGTACCAACGATAACTGCTGCGATGAGGAGTGCAACAAAAACGTGAATCTTTGTCTTTAAAATAAGAAAGATTAATACCGCTAAACCAATACCTAAACCAAGTAGCATCTGAGCTCCTGATACAGTTACTTCTGTGTTCATACTTTTCTCCTTTCAATCTTATCCAATAAAGTTGGCTGAATATTTTGCTCCGAGAAGAATGGCCTCTACCATGCTGACTTCGCTGGCAATACCCTTACCGGCAATGTCCAATGCAGTTCCATGATCCACGGAGGTTCGGAGGATTGGCATGCCTCCGGTAATCGCAATGGTCCTTTCAAAGTCTAGGGTCTTGGTTGCGATATGCCCTTGATCATGATATAGGGATAATACACTGTTGAAATGCCCCTTCAGAGCCATATGGAACACTGAGTCAGCGCCGATCGGACCAACCACATCATAGCCTTCTGACTGCAGCTCCTCTACTGCAGGAGTTACATGGTTAACTTCTTCATCCCCAAATAATCCATGCTCTCCGCTATGTGGATTGAGACCCGCAATCGCCATGGTTCCTTCCGTTACTCCAAGCTTCCGAAGAACCTCCTTACATCGTTTCACATAGTCTTTAATTCGATCTTTTGTTACCAGATCACAGGCTTTGCGAAGAGAAACGTGACGGGTCAGGAAGAATACTCTCATTCCGTGTACCTCAAACATCGTCAGCGGATCCTTCGTTCCAGTCAATTCACCGAATATTTCCGTATGCCCGATGAAATTGATATTGCCTGCCTTCAGGGATTCCTTATTGATCGGTGTCGTGGCTACTGCAGCTACTTCTTTGTTGTTCGCCAGTTCTATGCTTTTTGCTATATATTCATAAGCGGCTTTGCCACACATTCCGTTCACCTGGCCGATATTAAATTCCTCCATGTTCACATTGTCAAGATCAACCAGATTTAATATGCCTTCTTTATAATCCCCCTCCTCCGGCTTCTGAATTAGGTTGATCGCTAATCCGGAGCTTGCAAAGCGAATGGCATCCTCTAATACCTTGCGATCTCCGATTACGACACAGCGTGCAGCATTTAATACTTCTTTATGTTCCAATGCCTTAACTACAATCTCCGGGCCGATGCCGGCGGGATCTCCCATTGGAATAGCAATTATCGGTCTCAATAAAATCATCTCCATTCTAAAATTTCTAAATATATAATCTTTCCTTCAAGTAGCGCATGCACGTAATCATTGCATACTTGTCACCAGCCATACCTCCTTTGGTGATTATCTTCAGCCCATCATGATCTCCGGCAATAAACTCGCCATAGGCTGCCAACGGAACAACCTCGTCCAGAAGCCTGATTCCAGCAGTTTTAAATCTCCTGCTGACAGCGACCGTGATATCTCCGCCGCTGGTATAAATCCCTCTGAAGGAGGAATTTAGATCCAAGATCCGGTAAGTTACCTCAGCCAGAGAGCTGTTGATCAGGTTACTTACTTCATCCATGGTACATTCATACCTGTTAGCATAGGGCAGAAAATCAATTCGGTTCTCGGGCATGATTCCATCTACAACAGCAGTACAGATTTCATAATTTTCGCAATTTTGCAGGATCTCATTCACTACTCTTTCAATCTCTGCGTTCCTTCTCTCCTCGCCCTCCAGGAGCTCCCTGGTTATTACGAATACATTAAAAACCTTCTGAGCCAGCAGCAATTCGTCCATCTGTGCTTTTGCCACAGGATTGACGCTGCCGACTGTCGCAAG
>JAEZHX010000155.1 GCA_023436765.1 Bacillota bacterium | reverse complement strand
TGTGAATTATAAAGCTTATAATAAAAGCCCTTCTTCTCCATCAGCTCGGTATGATTCCCCTGCTCCACCACATTTCCCTGGTCGATGACCAGGATATTGTCCGCTCCCTGAATCGTGGAGAGCCGGTGTGCGATGACAAAGCAGGTCTTCTGCTCCATCAGCTTACGCATCGCCTTTTGTATCTTGAGCTCCGTTCTCGTATCAACATTGGAGGTGGCTTCATCGAGGATCAACATCTTGGCATCTAATAGCATCGCCCGTGCAATGGTCAGCAGCTGTTTCTGCCCTTTGGAAATATTCATGCCATCCTCATTCACTATGGTATCATAGCCCTGGGGCAATCTCTTGATATAAGAATGCATCCCCGCCATCTTAGCAGCCTCCACTACTTCATCCATCGTCGCCCCTTCCTTCCCATAGGCGATATTATCAAAGATGGTGCTGGAGAAAAGCCAGGTATCCTGTAGTACCATGGCAAAGGCTTTTCTTAAGCTCTTTCTTGTCAGGTCCCTGGTCTCATAGCCATCTAATAAGATACTTCCCTCCCATACATCATAGAAGCGCATTAATAGATTTATGATTGTAGTCTTGCCTGCACCGGTCGGACCGACGATCGCAGTCAGGCTTCCGGGCTTCGCATGCAGATACAGGTTCTTGATGATGGTCTTCTCAGGCAGATATCCGAAGGACACTCCCTGCAGCTGCACCTCTCCGCTTACCTCGGTAAGCTCCATCGCACCCTCCCGATCGGGGATCTCCGGCTTCTCATCCATCAGCTTGAATACTCTCTCTGCCGCAGCCAGAGCGGACTGAAGCTCACTGATAATATTGGCTGCTTCATTGATTGGTCCGGAGAATTTACGGCTGTACTGGACGAAGGAGGAGATATTACCCAGTGTCATATGCTGTTTCAGATATAGAATCGCACCGAACACCGTAATCAAGGACAGGGACAGATTGTTGATGAAATTCACCGAAGGACCTGTCATGCTTCCGTAGTATTCGGCTTCATAATAGGCATCCACAGTCTCTGTATTGATCCTATCAAAACGGTTCATCACGGCATCCTCTGCCGCATAAGCCTTGATTGTCTTCTGTCCGGAAACCATCTCCTCTACGAATCCGTTCATCTCACCCAGCTTAGCGGATCGCTTCCGAAACAGCGGTCTGACCTTCTTTGCCATGTAGCGGGTATAAAAGATTGACAAGGGTATCGTGACCAGCATCACCAACACCAGCACAGGTGATATCAGGATCATCATGATCAGGGAACCTATGATCGTAATAACACTGGCGAATATCTGAACCGTATCAGTGGAAAGGGAGGTGTTGATCACATCTATGTCATAGGAAATTCGGCTGATGATATCCCCTGCCTGATTTCGGTCAAAGTAACCGACCGGCAGTTCTACCAGCTTCGTAAATACATCCTCCCTCATTTTACGGACAATTCTCTGGCTGAGCCTGATCATCAGGACGGACAGCAGATAGGATAAAACGGAGGAAATTATATAGAAGACAATCATCCATCCGGCATAATACATCACCGTCCGGAAGATCACCGCACCCTTTCCCGGCTGTATGGCGTCGATGGCATAGCCCGAAAGCATCGGCCCGATCAGAGCCAGCAGATTACTTCCGATGGTCAGCAGGATTGCCAGTGTTAAAAACCATTTGTATTGATAGATATATTTCCAAAGACGTTTTAATACATATCTTGTATCCCTTGGTTTATCCGTCTTCTCACTCATTCTCATCTTTCCGACATTCTGACTCGGATTAACCGGCATGGGGCACCTCCTTTCTGCTAAAGAACAATCTGTCGTCAAATAATGAACGCTTAGGTATCATCGCGCTCCGGTTTCAATCATATTCATGCATATTGTATTTAGGACATCATCTGGGATTGGTAGATTTCCTGATATACCTCACAGGCTTCAAGCAGCTCCTCATGGGTTCCGTAACCGACCATTTGTCCGTCATCAATGACCAGGATATGATTTAGTTTCATCACTGAGCTGATTCTCTGCGCTATGACAATGCTGGTCGTATTGTGGTAATTCTCCCGGATTGCTTTCCGAAGCAGCGAATCAGTCTTATAATCCAGAGCACTGGAGGAATCATCGAGTATCAGAATCTCCGGCTCCCCGGCCAAGGCTCTGGAGACGAGCAGGCGCTGCTTCTGTCCTCCGCTTAAGTTACTTCCCTTGATCGACAGCTTAAAATCAAGCTCCTCCTCAAGCTCCGAGATAAAGCCGGCTGCCTGGGCGTCCACCGCAGCTTCTCTGATCCGTTCCATCGAAAGCTCCCTGCCGATGCTGATATTCTCACTGATCCGATCCGCGAACAGAACATCATTCTGAAATACGACTCCGAACCGCCTTCTGAGCTCCTGCTTGTTCATGCTGCGGATATCCTTACCGCTAATCAGGATACTTCCCTCGGTAACATCATAAAAACGCATGAGAAGGTTAATCAGTGTCGTCTTACCCGAACCGGTGGAACCAATGATACCAAGGCTTTCTCCCTTCTTAATACCAAAGCTGATATTAAGGATACAGGGTTCCCCCGTATAGGAAAATGTTACGTTCCGAAATTCGATATGGTACTCGGAAGCTGACGGTTCCAGCTTCATTTCCTTCAGATCCTCCTCCGCCTCAAGGACTTCCGTAATTCGTACTGCTGATGCGCCGGCCTTGGAGAAGACCACAAAAATTCTGGTAATCGCCATCACCGCGTGCAGCATGATGGTAAAGTAGGACAGGAAAGCAACGATTTTCCCGGGTTCCGATGCTCCGCCATTCACGCGATAGGCTCCGACGATAACGACAAGGGTAAGCCCTATATTTAAGAGCAGATTCATGATCGGGTTGGTGATTGCCATCAAGGTTCCGGCCTTCATCTCCTTGCCTACCACCTCATTGTTTATGTCACAGAATCTGTTCTTCTCATATGAAGTCTTGGAAAGTGCTTTAATCACACGGATACCTGTAATGTTCTCACGAACGATTCGAACCATTTTATCCACGGAAAGCTGAAGTTTCGTATAGAGGGGGATTCCTTTTTTGGATACAAGATAAACCACGAGGGCCAGGAAGGGAAGTACGCCAACGAGAACCAGAGTCAGTACCGGCTCCAACGTGCTAGTGATCGCAATGCCTCCGATCAGGATGATGGGTGCTCGGACACCGATCCTCTGCATCATGCCGATCATGTTATGTATATTATAGGTATCTGAGGTCATTCTGGATTCTAAGGATGGGATTGTAAAATAATCCAGCTGAGCACCGGATAGGCTTAAGGTTTTCTGGAAGAGGTCGTGGCGAAGGCTTTCGATGGTATTCCTGGCAACTCTGGCTGCCATCCTGTTTGCCACGATATTAAAGGATCTGGCGCCGACGGATAACAGGATCATCACGATTCCCCACCACAGGATGAGGGATACCTTACCAATCGGTATAATATCATCAATGATAAAGGCAAGGACCCAGGGAAGACCCAGATCCATTAAGGTACCCAGGACCTTAATGGTAAAGCCGAACAGCATCCGTAGGGTATATGGTTTTAAATAGTGAAACACGGTCTTCATGTCGTTACCTCTGAATATGTAATAGATGATATGTACGATGCAGCTTCTATACTTTTATTCTAAATCGATATAAACACATAAATCATATTAGCACTCACCCCCTGCATCGTCAAGAATTGTATTT
>JAEZHX010000152.1 GCA_023436765.1 Bacillota bacterium | reverse complement strand
GAAGGCATAAGAGAGGCTCCATTAATTTTGATTTTCCCGAAAGCAAAATCATCGTGGATAAGCAGGGAAAACCTATGGAGATCAAGCCCTACGAAAGAAACAAGGCGACAAAAATCATAGAGGAATTCATGCTGATTGCGAATGAGACTGTTGCAGAGGATTTCTACTGGCAGGAGATACCCTTCGTATACCGAACCCATGATACACCGGATGAAGAGAAGATCCGTAAGCTTGCGATCTTCATTAAAAATTTCGGCTATAGCATTAAGGTGGGTAATGACGAAATACATCCGAAGGAGCTGCAAAAGCTTCTGATCAAGGTAGAGGATACTCCGGAGGAAGCTCTGATCAGCAGGCTGACCCTACGATCGATGAAGCAGGCAAAGTACACCGTGGCAAATACCGGACATTTCGGACTGTCTGCGAAGTACTACTGCCATTTCACTTCACCAATCCGCCGCTATCCCGATCTCCAGATCCACCGGATCATTAAGGAGAACTTAGGTGGTAAACTGGCTGAGGGCAGGATAAACCATTATGAAAGAATTCTGACTGAGGTGGCGAACCACTCCAGCAGGACAGAACGCCGGGCTGATGAGGCAGAACGGGAAGTAGAGAAGATGAAGAAGGTTGAATACATGATGGACCACATCGGTGAAACCTTCGAGGGAGTCATCTCCGGTGTTACGAATTGGGGCATGTATGTGGAGCTCCCCAATACAATCGAGGGCATGATCAGGGTCAGTGAGATGCAGGATGATTACTATATTTATGATGAAGAACACTATCAGATGATTGGTGAACACACCAAGAAAATATATAAATTAGGGCAGACAGTCAGAGTTGAGGTCGTGAAGGCAGATAAGCTGCAGCGAACGATTGACTTCGCCTTGGTGGAGGTTGAAGAATAAGTGGGGGAAAATATTAAGCTGGTAGCCAATAATAAGAAGGCGTATTTTGACTACTTTATCGAGGATAAGTACGAGGCAGGCATTGCTTTACACGGTACAGAAGTAAAGTCCCTTCGTATGGGCAAATGTAGCATCAAGGAATCCTTCCTGCGGATTGAAAACGGGGAGGTCTATATCTATGGGATGCATATCAGCCCATACGAGAAGGGTAACATCTTTAATAAGGATCCCTTAAGAGTAAGGAAGCTCCTGCTTCATAAGTTCCAGATCAATAAGATCAATGGTCAGCTGGCACAGAAGGGCTATACTCTGGTACCGTTGCAGATATATTTTAAGGGTAGCTTGGTGAAGGTGGAGATTGGTCTTGCCCGTGGTAAGAAGCTATATGATAAGCGAGAGGATATCGCGAAGAAGGATATGCGAAGGGAAGCAGAGAAGGATTTCAAGGTAAAGAACCTGTATTAGGAGGAAAATCTGTTTCTGAATAGTGCTCAGATTACCTGAGGCATAGCCTCATTGGCCCTGCAGGGTTAATAAAAAAATACTAAGGATAAGAGGTATGGAAAGATGAATTATATTGGTTTTCGTATCAAAGGTGAGGGGATAACCCTGGGAATGGGTTATGAGCAGGCAAAAGAGATACTCAATCATATCTATCAGGATTTACTTGAAGAGGAGGTTGAAAACGGAGCAATCATATTGAAGGACTCCGGGGAAGACAGTATGTTTACTTTTAACATGGATAAGAAGCTATTCTCCATAAGCGTGTTACGTGAGATGGTTGATAGTATTGAGGGTTGCCTGGATGATAGCAGCTTTGAGGTAAAGGATACGATTGATCTGAGCAGACATGGTTTTGAAATCATTCCTTTGGTATACTGCAGTAGCCTTACGGCATATATTGACTGCGTACACAAAACCTTTGTCGACAGCGGAGAGCTGGTACAATGCTTAGTAGAACACGACGGAAAACGCTGTTATAATTGTCCCTCCGGTGTGAACCATGGAAATTATGCATATATCAATGCGGACCATGAGATAGAGATCAACACCTCTGTTGATAATAGCCGGAAGATGTATATCACACTTAAGGTTTAACAGTACATAATTAAGAGCATTTGATTAAATATCAAATTACAAATATTTACTTACTTGCACGTATTGACATTTCAGCAATATTATATTATTATTGTTACACGTCTGTGAGACCTAAATAACAATCTTATATAACGGGGTTGTACTGGTTTCGACGGGGGTTTTGAAGTTGCGGTAGCCATTCGCAGACTAGGACTGCGTCATCAACTTAGAAATAAAATTAAACGCAGACGATAATTTAGCGTACGCTGCCTAGTGGCAGCTGTCGACCTTAAGTAACTCGCGGCTTAAGACCTCGGCATCAAATTAGCGGGGACCTTTATCATAAAAGCTTTGAGATGGTAAAAGATTTATGAAGCTACTGAACTCGGAAGCCTGTCTACCGGCGTCCGACGGAGGGAAAAGTGAACTTCGGGTTCGCATAAAAGATAGACTGTAATGGGAGAAGCGGCAATGAATGGGCTTTCGGACAGGGGTTCAACTCCCCTCAGCTCCATTATCTAAGGAATACCGAAAATCAAGGCTTTGCACTTGACGGTATTCCTTTTTTGTTGTCATTTTAGCTATTGTTGTCTATCAGTCGCACTAACTCAGAGCGACAACTGCCCAAGTTACCTCAAATTTAAAAATTGTCTTCTAAATGTGCACAGAGTACATTGACAAATGCAATTTTTTGTCTTACAATCAGACACATCATAATGAGATGAACAATAACAAAGGTGTTAGATAGAGATATCTGGCACCTTTATTATGAAAAAAAATAAGTCATATGCACAACAGGGTGTTCTATGCCAACTGTGCATATGGCTTATTTTTATGTAATGAGAAATGAGGTGAGGAGCCATATGGTAACCTGCAGAGACATCATGGAATTGGAGATATGTTCTAATCTGAAGCTTCTTGGCGGTGGTGCCGGGCTGGATCATCCGGTTACCTGGCCATTTATCAAGAACATGGATACAATCTCAGAATGGATTCATGGAGGAGAGTTAATTTTTGTCATTGGTGCCAAGGAGGACATTTCCGAACGGGGGCTGTTGGCCTTAATGGAGGAGGCAGCTCGAAATGATATTGCGGGTGTGGTCATGCTTCAAGGGGAGGATTATATCAAGTCCATTCCCAAATCAGTCGTTAGATTTTCCGAGGAGCATTCCCTTGCGTTGTTTAAAATGCCCTTTCGTCTAAAACTCATTGATGTCACACAGGAGATATCAAGATTTATCGTTAATGATAGAGAGAAGAACCGGGAGCATGACGATTTTATGGAGCAGTCTTTATTTGAACTAATGTTATCAGGAAAGAAAAAGGAGGATATTTTATCCTATTGCTGGATGAAGCTGCAGCCCTTAATGGAGGCTGACAGGGTACTGAAATCTGAGTATGCTAGAACTTTACAATGCTATCTTGAATGTAATAATGATATTCATCATACGTCAAAATTTATGTATATCCATAGGAACACAGTGATAAACCGACTAAAAAAAATAGCCGCACTTTTAGACACGAATATTAATGCAGTTGAGGTAAGGAATGAATTTTATAATATTTTTAAGGCCTTGGATTACTATGGACAATTATGACCCGGTAATCTTAGATGAAATGACTGGAAGAAAGGTATCAGGAAGGAGATAAATAATGGTAATAGCAGGATGCAGAATCAGAGGAAAAGAAGGCCTCTTTGACGTAACTTATGAAAAGGGTATCTTTACCTCCATTATTGAACAAGGGAGGAAGGAGGTACCGGCGGAGGCATATTTTGCTGAGGGACGGATGCTAATGCCTCCCTTTGTAGAGCCCCATATCCATCTGGACTGTGTGTTAACGGCAGGAATTCCTCATTACAATATGTCCGGAACCTTATTTGAGGGAATTAGCACCTGGCACGAATATAAGACAACACAGACTCTTGTTGTATCAGAGATTAAGGAAAGAGCCAAAACAGCCTTAAGACTGATGGCAGAGTATGGTGTCCAGTTCGTCAGAACCCATGTGGATGTAACGGAGACCTCTATGAAGGGAGTGGAGGCGCTGGAGGAATTAAAGGAAGAGATGAAAGGAACCATTGAGCTTCAAACCGTTGCCTTTCCGCAGAACGGAATCATGTCCGTCAGAGGTGGCAAAGAACTAATGATGAAGGCAATGGATATGGGAGCCGACTGTGTCGGAGGAATACCTCATTATGAATTTACCAGGGAGTTAGGGGTCCAGTCCATCCAATTTATGTTTGATCTGGCTCAAAAATATGATGCCATGGTTGATGTTCACTGTGACGAGACGGATGATGAACAATCCAGATGTCTGGAAAGTCTGGCAGCAGAGGCTTGGCAGAGAGGCTGGGGCGCTAGAACTGTTGCGGCACATACCTGTGCCATGGGTTCTTATAATGATGCTTATTCCAGCAAGCTGTTCCGACTGTTGAGGGAATCTGGAATCAACTTCAATTCCTGCCCGACTGAAAGCATGCATCTTCAGGGAAGATTTGATTCCTTCCCCAAGAGAAGGGGGATTACCAGAATCAAAGAGATCGCGGATGCAGGTATGAACATAGCGCTGGGACAGGATTCTATTGCTGATCCCTGGTATCCGATCGGTGTGGGTAATCTGTTGCGTATACTTGAGATGGGAATTCATGCAGGACATATGATGGGCTATGAGGATTTAAAGCATTGTCTGGATTTTATATCAGTGAATGGTGCCAGAAACCTCTGTGTGGAAGAGTCCTATGGAATTGAGGTTGGGAAGCCTGCGAACTTCATCCTGTTAGAGGGAAGGGATGATTATGAAGTGATACGTTTCCAAAGCCCTGTTATTCTATCCGTTCATAACGGTAAGACAATTATGGAGAAGACTCCCGCTGTTGCAACCGTTAAGTTTTAATCTATGTAAACAATGTATAAGGAAGGAGAATTATGATGAAAGCAGTAAAGAGAATTACGACAATGCTCGTAGTGGCTGCGCTATTGGTGGCAGGCTTCACCGGATGTGGGAAGAAGGAAGCGGCCTCGGACACAATTAAACTAGGCTTGGTATTTTCACTAACAGGAGGGACGGCAATCAGTGAGGAATGTATGTATAATTCTGCTGTTCTGGCAATTAATCAGATCAATGAAAAGGGCGGAATTAACGGTAAGAAAATCGAATATGTGGTAAAGGATTATGCCACAGATGCGGATACAGCAGTAAAGGTAGTTAAGGAGTTAATTATGGAGGATAAGGTTACTGCAATCGTAGGTCTTTACACCTCCTCATCAAGAGTAGCCGTAGAGCCGGTTCTGGAGGAATATGAGATTCCCCTTGTTTATCCCACCTTCTATGAAGGGGAGACACCTCATAAATACGTAGTATACACCGGTGCAGTACCGAATCAGCAGGGTGATTTATTTGTACCATATCTGCTGGATAATGTATCAAAGAATTTCTACTTAATCGGAACGGATACAACCTATGCAGCGGGTATTAACGAGCAGGCAAATGCACTGGTAAATGAGCTGGGTGGTAATGTGGTAGGAAATGAGCTGGTTTCCTCCGATACCACCGAATTCTCCGACATCATAGCAAAGATTAAAAATACCTGTGGTGATGATGGCTGTGTCATTTATGCTAACTTAAATGGTGACAGCGGTACTGCCTTCTATACACAGTTTGCTGCGGCAGGCTTATCAGAAAAGTATACAATAGCCTCCTTCATTATGGATGAGTCCTTCTCCACTGCGCTCGGAGCTGCGGCAGTAGGAACCTATGCCTCCGTCAATTACTTTAATTCCATTGAATCCGAAGCGAACAAGGCCTTCTTAGCAGCTTACGCAAAAGAATTTGGTGAGAATAAGGCTACAGCTGTAACAGCAGTGGGTGAAGCTTCCTATGATTCTGTTTATTTACTTTCACAGGCTTTGGAGAAATGCGGAGATGACATTTCAACGGAGAATATCTTAGCTAATTTTGATAATTTAACCTTTGATGCACCTCAGGGAACGATAACCGTAGATCCTGAAACGAACCATATCTATTCCAAGGCAAGAATAGGTTTAGTTCAGGAGGATGGCACCATCGCAATTGTATATGAAAGTGATGATGCAATTAAGCCGATTCCGGTAAGTAAATAAGGACTATTTAAAATTCTAAGGGTGGACAGCTACAGAACTCATGTGCCACCCTTGGAATTTTAATGATAACAATGATAAATAGAAACAACTTGTGCTCCTTAGCAGGTTCAGTACATGACAATGGAAGCAGCATCGCGGTTCTTCGCTGCTTCAAATATATTGTGAAAGGATGAGTTACTATGAATGCTTCTCTGATTGGCCAGCTGCTGGTATCTGGTATGTGCAGCTCCTTTATTCTTCTTCTGACGTCCTTAGGACTTGTAATCATAATGGGTTACATGAAGATTGTTAATCTGGCACATACGGAAATGCTCATGTCAGGAGCATTTATTTGCTATTATCTGTACGCCGTACTGCATATCCCCTTTGTCATTACCTTAATACTTGCATATCTTATTTGCTTTTTCTTTGGAATGCTTCTGGAGAGGGTTATCATACGCCATTTCTATGGAAAGCTGTCAGAAACTCTGCTGGCTACCTATGGCATTTCAATTATCCTGAAGCAGCTGGCACTTATCGTGTTTGGCAAATCCTATAAGCAGGTGGAGTATCCCGTGTCCACAGTATTTCATATCGGTTCCATTTACATCGAATCCTATAAGCTTATTCTATGTGCAATATCTATGATTGCACTGTCAGCAACACTGATACTAATTAAAAAAACAACAATGGGTCTTAAAATACGCTCTACTACACAGAACCGTACCATGACAGAATGTCTTGGCATTGATACAAGAAAAGTTGACAGCATCACCTTTTCCCACGGCATGGGGCTTGCCGGACTTGCCGGTGCGGCCATTGCACCTCTAACAGCGATCACATATTCGCTCGGTGAGAGCTGGCTGACAAATACCTTTATGAATGTTGTTATGGGCGGAGTTTCTTCTCTGTTTGGAACGGTAGCCTCTTCCTTTATTATCCAGGAAGCGATATCCTTAATCAGTGGCTACAGTAATAGTGTGACAGCTCAAATCGTTGTACTGATTATTGTTATTGCAATTGTCAGATTTAAGCCGGAGGGCTTGTTTACACCGAAGGGAAGGAGATAATTCATATGGAAGATAAGAAGAATATTTCAGATAGATTGAAGGCTTTACCGGTAAATAGATATTTGGATTTGATGGTTCTCGTGTTCCTCCTGGTATTTCCGCTATTTTGCAGCACCTATTGGGTTTACGTCATGTCCGGGATTATAGCCTATATGATATTTGCACTTTCGCTGGATCTGCTCTGGGGCTATACCGGACTGATGAGTATGGGACACAGCGTGCTCTTTGGCGCCGGAGGATATATGGTGGGTATCTCCTGTGCCTTTATGAATAAGGCGGATTGGGTAGACTTTGATCGGCTTCCCTGGTTTCTTCAGCCACTCAGCTCTGAAGTTGGTGCCTTTCTTATGGCACTGGTATTACCGGCGCTCATTTCCCTGATGATTGGCTTCTTTATGTTCTCAGGAAAAATTAAAGGAGTATTTTTCTCACTGATTACTCTGGCGCTTTCCGGAGTCGCAGAGCTTTTTGTAATTAACCAGAGCAAATATACCCATGGCAACAGTGGCATTTCGGTAATTTCCAGAACGGTTATATCAAACTCCAAAGAAGCAAGGTTGGATGACTTTACCTTTTATTATGTAGTGCTCGCCTTTTTAATTCTCGCTTATATCATCTGTTTAGTGATCGTAAACTCCAGAATAGGAAAGGTGCTTCAGGCTGTTCGTGAAAATGAAGAAAGACTTACCTTCTTTGGCTATAAACCCTCCGTCTTTAAGCTTCTGATCTATACCATCAGTGGTATGATTGCAGGACTTGCAGGTGTACTGTATGTAAGAACCCAGGGAAATATTAATTCCTCCGCAGTTGGTATTACTCTGGCAACGCTGGTACTGGTATGGGTAGCCATCGGCGGACGAGGAAATCTTACGGGAGCTATGATTGGAACCCTAGTGCTTCAGATTGCGGAAACCAAGCTGAATTCGGTGTTTTCCGGAATCTCAGCTGATTTTACACAGTACTGGAAGCTGGTACTTGGATTTTTAATCCTTCTCATTGTGTTTACGATTCCAAAGGGTATTGTCGGCACCATAATTGATGTACAGCAAAAGCACAAGGATCGCAGACAAAAGGAGAGGATTCTGCTGAGAGAGGAGGCTAATCATGAGGAGTCAGGACAACATCTTGCTTGAGGTGAAGCACCTTAGTGTGGAATTTAACGGGTTTCAAGCCCTTAGTGAGGTTAATATGAAGATACACGATGGTGAGCTTCATGTGATTATTGGTCCCAATGGAGCTGGAAAAACAACCTTCATGGATCTTGTAACAGGAAAGTCCACCCCCACCACCGGAAGCATACTATTTGAAGGAGTTAATATTACCGGCAAATCAACTACTGAGATTACCAGAAAATATCATATCGGCAGAAAATTTCAAGGTCCCAATGTCTTTGATAAAATGACAGTTAAGGAAAATATAGAAATAGCGATGGAAGGCTACAGCAGCATGACAAAATGTGTGTTTTTCCACAAGTCGGCTGCCTTTAAGGATAAGGTGTCAGAAATTTTAGGATTGATTGATCTATATGATTATCGTAATTTTATGGCGAGTGACCTGTCCCATGGTCAGCGGCAATGGCTTGAAATCGGAATGGTAGTAGCTCAGAACCCGAAGCTGATTATACTGGATGAGCCGACCGCCGGTATGACAGCGGATGAGACTTATAAGACCGGTGAGATGATTAAAAGGCTGAAGGGAGAGCATACCCTGATTGTAGTTGAGCATGACATGGATTTTGTTCGGCAGGTTGCAGAATATGTGACGGTTCTGAATTACGGACAGGTGCTTGCAGAAGGAACCATGGAAGAGATTCAAAATAATGATGAGGTAATTGCAGTATATCTGAAAGAGGATTGAGGTGAGGCATATGTTTGAAGCAACGCAGGTAAATGTAAGCTATGGAAAGAGTCGCGTAATCAATGATCTTTCCCTCCATATAAAAAAGGGAAGTATAACAGCAGTCCTTGGTCGGAATGGAGTTGGGAAAACGACCTTTCTGAAAAGTGCTATGGGAATACTCCCCATGAGCTCCGGAAAGCTGATCTTTGATGGCAAGGACATTACCAGGATAAAAACCTTTAGGCGTTCTCTGGAAGGACTGGGATATGTTCCTCAGGGTAGAGAGATTATCCCCCTCCTTACAGTGAATGAGAATCTGGAGCTTGGAGCCATGGGACATAAGCGGATCCAACTGGAGCAGAAAAAGGAATGGGTGTTAGGTTATTTTCCGGCCCTGCACATTCATATGAATCGAAACGGCGGTCTATTATCCGGCGGTCTCCAGCAGCAGCTGGCAATCGCCCGCTGTCTCATGGGCGAGCCGAAGATGATCCTTCTCGATGAGCCAACAGAAGGGATTCAACCGAATGTAGTTATGGAGCTTGCGGAAATTCTGAAAAAGATAGCAAAGGAAACCGGGATTACAATTGCTGTTGTTGAGCAGAATCTTAAATTTGCGAGAAGACTGGCTGAGGATTATGTAATTATTCAAAAAGGAACGGTAGTTGCACAGGGGAAAATGGATGAATTAGGTGAGGAGATTGTTAAGAAATATTTGTCGGTGTAACTAGTAAGGCAATTTAACGCCTGGTACCAGGGTATTTACTACTAATAATGACAATTAATCCTCCAAGCCTTGATTGAAGCCCCTCACCAGAAAAGGTGAAGGGCTTTTTGTTACCTTAAGAAGTCTAAGCTCTCCCGGAATTTTCACTTGACATGGAAAATGGTCACTGCTAATATATTGTAGTATTATACAACAGTTGTATAAGACAACCAATATATAAGAAAGGGAAGGACGATGATTATTGGCCACAATTTAGCAGTCATTTCAAGATATAGCAATCTATATGCGATGAGAAATCTGCAGAAATTTGAGATTGGTTATGCAGAATATGGTGTTTTAATGTATTTGGCAGCCAATGAGAATACGAATCAGGATACCATTGCACAACATTATTCCATCGATAAAGGTGCAATAGCAAAAACCATGAAGAAGCTGGAGAGCAAGAATTTTGTTAATCGGCAGACCAATAAGAAGAACCAGAGAGAGAAATTAGTCACTCTTACTGGGCTTGGTAGAGCTGTGATTGATGAGATGTTTGCTCTTCAAGAGGAATGGAATGAGATTTTACTTCAGGGAATTACTACTGAGGAAATTGAGATATTTACAAAACTAATTGATAAATTATACGTGAATGCAGCGAATTATATGAATGGAGGGTCACAATATGAAAGTGAAGGAGAGTAAAAAGCCTAGACTTGTTTTGATAATGATCATATATCTATTTGGGGTATTTATGGGTGCGATCGACACCGGTATCGTTACTCCGGCCAGAACAATCATTCAGAACAATCTTAATGTAAGCGAACAAGTAGGCATTTGGATGATTACCATATATACTCTAGCTTACGCAGCCAGTATTCCGATCATGGGGAAGCTGGCTGATAAATACGGAAGAAAATATATCTACCTCACCAGTATCTTCTTATTTGGTCTAGGTTCCCTCTTCTGTGGATTATCACAGAGCTTTGGAAGCTTCTCCTTATTGCTGGTCGCCAGAGTGGTTCAAGCAATTGGTGGTGGTGGAATTATGCCGATTGCTACCGGTGAGTTTGGAACCAGCTTTCCGAAGGAAAAGAGAGGTATGGCCTTGGGCCTGGTTGGTGGTGTTTATGGTATCGCCAATATCTTCGGCTCATCAGCCGGTAGTGCAATCCTGGATCTCTTTGGAGTAGATAACTGGCAGTTTATCTTCTATATCAATATACCGATCGCTATCTTTGTAATTATTGCGGGCTTCCTTATACTGCCGAATAATAAAGCAAATGATACAGGGAAAATTGATTTTCTTGGGATCTTTACAGTGGTTGCGATGGTCGTTTCCTTGTTATATGGATTGACTAATATTGATTTCTTCCATCTCTGGGATAGCGTTTCCAGTACGGAGGTATTCCCTTATTTATTGATTTTTATCCTACTATTGCCATTGTACATATTTATTGAGAAGAAGGCATCTGACCCGGTTATGAACCTTTCCTATTTTACAAATAAGAATATTATCATAACCTTACTGATTTCCTTTATTAGCGGTATGGTTATGATGGGTATGATATTTGTTCCTCAGTTTTCTGAAAATGCGCTGAAGATCGCTACGGGTAACGGAGGTTATTTCGTCATAATACTAGGCTTGTTTGCAGGCGTCGGTGCACCCTTATCCGGCAGACTGATTGATAAATTCGGAGTGAAGCTTATTCTGTTTCTCGGATTTCTTGTATCCATCGCAGGGTCCTTGTTCCTCATATTGGTTACCACCAATTTCCCGAATATTGTTACGGTATCTGCTTCACTCATGTTAATCGGTATCGGTGTCGGGTTTACGATGGGTACTCCGCTGAACTATATGATGCTGCAGAATACCGATGAGAAGGAATCAAATTCGGCACTTGCTACCTTATCCTTAGTCAGGTCCATCGGGACTGCGATCGCTCCTGCCATCATGGTTGGTTTTCTGGCACATGCCGGCGGGTTGGTACAGACGAACGTGATGAGTGATCTTCCGAAGGAGATCCCAGTGCCGGAACTCCCTTATGCCAAGGAGATTTCGGACACGATTAACCAACTCAAAGAAGATCCCCAGATGAAGGATAGACTTGCTTCGGTAAATATTCCGGATTTGACAGCAATGCAGACCATCCAAATAGACTTTAATCAGAAGAGTGATTATCAGATGCCGGAAGCTCTGGTTAATCTCATGAAATCCTCTGATGTAACGACAATTACAGAGAATAGTCAGGCACTCGCAGAGAGCATGTTTGCTGAAATGATGCCAAGTATTACAGATAAGATTGTAAGCGGTATCGATCAAGGGATCGGTGGTATTGATTCCGGCATCGATGCAGTTACCTCTGCCTTAAGCAAAATAGAGGAAGGGTATGACGGAATTACACAAGGAATTACTGGCATCAAGTCAGCCGTGAAAGCACAGGAAAGTATAGCTCAGATGTTAAAAACTTCCTTAACGATGCTTTCGCAAACGGGGAACGGAGAACTGCCACCGGGAATGAGCATTGCCGATCTTATTCCTCCTACTGTTGTGATACCGGAGGAAGCCCAGGCTGAGCTTGCGAAAATCACTTCAGTGGATGCCCTGAATCAGGAAATTGAGAAGCTGGATTTGAGTATTAGCGAACTGAACCAGAAACTAGAGGAAAGTTCAAAGGATGCTGAGGATATGTCTGGTGCAATTCATGGAATGGAAGCTACCCTTACTCAGATGAATGATCTTAAGACGAAGATGACTGAGCTAAAAGGCGGGATCCCATCTGCCTTTGAAACTGCCAAAACGAATTACATTAATGAGATTGGGAATAAGAAGGAGGTACTGCAGGAAACCTTCCAGACTACATTAAATCAAGGCTTCCGTAATGTTTACCTTACTGCTGCCATAGCTGCAGTCATAGCATTGATCTTCTTGTTATTCTATAGACCGGAGAAAGCAGAAATAAAAGCAAGAGATAACAGTTAAGAGAATCTGATTCAACGGCTTGCGGTTCGCATCGGCTTAATTTGATATTCCATGCAAGCTATGTTAATGATACTGCGTTGGCGGAATCACCAGGTTTATAGATATCATCAGTCGATCAATAACTTGTGATATGAGAATGAAAAATGAGGATACTTGGTTGATCAAGTATCCTCATTTTTCAATTATGATGAGACCAAATATCTGCTAGTTTCTGCTGGTGTCGTTTTTGCTGGAGTTAGAAGTGTTGTTTTTGCTGCTGTTTCTGCTGGCATCATTTTTGCTGGAGTTAGAAGTGTTGTTTCTGCTGGCATCGTTTCTGCTGCTGTTGGAAGCGTTGTTTCTGCTGGCATCGTTTCTACTTGAATTGTTGTTTTCCATTATAATATACCTCCTATCATTTTGTAGAACAGGGATAGTATTTGTATTTTGATAACAATTTATTCAGCTTATTTTATCATTTCAATCTTTCCTCCATTTTGTCAGATATCATGGCAAGATTCTATATAATCTACCGGCTCAATATGTTATAATATATAATGTATGGCCTCATCGATAAAGGCCACAGCTTTAATTGAAGAAATCAGTAAGAAGCAAGGTGCTTCAGTACCATGAAGCTGCCCTGAAAGGAATAATTACATGAGAAAAATACTAATAAAGCACAAATTATTACGGACTTTGTTTGACCTGCGCGGCAACCCCCGTGCCTGTGTTTACACCGAACCAATGTGGGGACTCTCGATGAATCTATGTCTGCCTTATGCATCCGTATATATGCTGACCTTCGGCATGAGTGATGTACAGGTGGGAATTGTATCCTCAATTTATATGTTTTCGCAGATGATATTCGCATTTCTTTCCGGTGCGATCATTGATAAAATGGGACGTAGGAAGAGTACCTTTGTCTTTGATTTTCTGGCCTGGAGTATCCCCTGTCTCATCTGGGCGTCCAGTCAGGGCTTCTGGTTCTTTGTTGTAGCTGCACTATTGAATGGAATGATGAAGATTACCACTGTCTCCTGGGATTGTCTGCTGATTGAGGATGCGCCAAAGGATAAAATCACCCAGATCTATTCCTGGGTTATGATTTCCGCGAATCTCTCTGCATTGTTTGCTCCGATCTCCTCGATCCTGGTAGCGAAGCTTACACTGGCTCCGGCGATCCGAATCCTCTATATCAATGCCTTTATTATCATGACGGCTAAACTGCTGATTCTGTATAAGTTCTCAACGGAAACAGCAGTAGGTAAAATAAAGCGCGAAGCAACCCGCGGCATGTCCTGGGGAGAGATGCTGTCCCATTACAAAAGTGCATTACGAAAGATAATCACTTCCCGTGGTACGAAGTTTGCGATAGTGATCAGCATCCTGGTCGAGATTGTGGCTATGCTCGGTATGACCTTCTGGCAGATCATCGCATCCCGTCGTATCGGGGTTCCGGATACTTTGCTGCCCATCTTTCCTATGGGAAGAAGCATCATGTCCATTATCCTGTTCTTCACAGTGATTGCACATATCAAACAGTCAAAGCTGAAATGGCCACTATATGGGGGCTTCTTAAGCTCCATCGTAAGCTGTATCCTGCTGATCTCAATTACCGATACCGGAGTATGGGGTTATGTGATCCTATCGGTATCCTTAATTTTTGAAGCGATGGGCGTTGCTGTTCTGTCTACCTTAAGAGAATCCCTGGTGGCTATCTATGTCGATCCCGCGGAGCGCTCAGGTATCATGG
>JAEZHX010000130.1 GCA_023436765.1 Bacillota bacterium | reverse complement strand
ATTTCCTTAAAGGTAGTGGACAGTATAGAGGAAGCAATTGCTCATATCAATCGATATAATACGAAACACTCTGATGCAATCGTTACAAAGGATTATGACCATGCGATGAAATTCCTGAATGAAATTGATGCTGCCGCAGTCTATGTGAATGCATCGACCCGATTTACGGATGGAAGCGAGTTCGGAATGGGGGCTGAGATCGGTATCAGTACGCAGAAGCTCCATGCGAGGGGACCTATGGGCATTAAGGAGCTGACAACAACCAAATACATCATATTCGGTAACGGTCAAATCAGGAAGTAAAAGAAAGGAAGAGGATAAGAAATGGCAGGTAATATTTATGATTTTCCATCAGGAGCAGACTTCAAATCATTTCTCAAGAAGTTCAAAAATGTTGTGCTTCTCCTGATCGTTGCAGTAATTGCAGCAATTTTATTCTTCGGTTCCTTCTATACAATTAAGGAACAGGAGCAGGCGGTCGTGACAACCTTCGGTAAAGCAAAGACCGTCAGTACGTCCGGACTGCATTTTAAGATACCGGTCATTCAGAAGGTGGAGAAGGTGGATACCACAATCAAGAGCTTTTCCATCGGCTATGATATGACAACGGGTGCGAAGATTGAGACAGAATCCATGATGATTACCTCGGATTTTAATTTTGTTAATGTTGATTTCTTCGTGGAATATAAGGTGTCGGATCCGGTCAAGGCTTTGTATGCCTCCACCGATCCGGTAATCATTTTGAAAAATATTGCACAAAGCAGTATCCGTACCGTGGTGGGAAGCAATGTGGTCGATGATGTCATTACGACCGGAAAGATTAAGATCCAATCCGACATCAAAAGTTCCATTCTGGATAAGCTGACCAAACAGGATCTCGGAATTCAGCTGGTTAACATCACGATTCAGGATGCAGAACCACCGACAGATGAGGTTATGGAAGCCTTCAAATCCGTTGAGACAGCGAAGCAGGGGAAGGATACTGCCCTGAATAACGCGGATAAATACCGTAATGAGAAGCTTCCCCAGGCAGAGGCACAGGTGGATAAGATCCTTCAGGAGGCAGAGTCCACGAAGACCAAGAGAATTAACGAAGCTGAGGCTGAGGTGGCACGCTTCAATGAGATGTTTGAGGAATACAACAAATATCCTCTGATCACTAAGGAGAGAATGTTCTATGAGACGATGGAGGAGGTACTTCCTTCCTTGAAGGTCATTATCGACAGTGGGGCTTCCGGAGTTCAGAAGCTTCTTCCCCTGGATAGCTTAATCGAAGGAGGTCAGTAAAATGGCGAAGAATGCTAAGAGAATTACAGGAATTTTCATACTATTTATCGTAATCGCAGGCGTCATCGCACTGATGTCCTCCCTGGTGATTACGAAGGAAAATGAATACACCATTGTAAAACAGTTTAATAAGATTGAAAGAGTGAATAAGAGCGCAGGACTTTCCTTTAAGATTCCCTTTGTAGAGACAATCGATAAGCTGCCGAAGCAAATTCAGTACTATGATATGGCAGAATCCGACGTCATAACGAAGGATAAGAAGACAATGGTTGTGGACAGCTATGTCTTATGGAGAATTACCGACCCCATCATTTTCGCTCAGTCCTTGAATTCCTCCGTGACTGCGGAAGGAAGAATTGATTCTGCGGTTTATAATGCAATGAAGACTGTGATCAGCTCCATGGACCAGACTGAGGTGATCAGCGGCAGGGACGGAGAGTTAAGCCTTGAATTTATGAAGAACATCGGCAGTACGATGGATCAGTACGGCGTAGAGCTGATTTCTGTCGAGACGAAGCGCCTGGATCTTCCCGGCGGCAATAAGACGGCTGTATTCGACCGCATGATTTCGGAGCGCTCCCAGATGGCTGCTACCTATACGGCAGAGGGTGAATCTGAAGCACAGAAGATCCGCAATACGACGGATAAGGAGGTTGCGATCAGTATCTCCAATGCAGAGACCCTGGCCGCGAAGACGATTGCAGAGGGTGAAGCAGAATACATGAAGATCCTTTCCGAGGCTTACTCTGATCCCGCAAGAAGTGAATTCTATACCTTCGTGCGTTCCCTTGAGGCAGCTAAGGCTTCCTTAAGCGGTGAAGATAAGACCTTGATTTTGTCTGAGGATTCGCCGATTGCTCAGATTTTCTACAACCTTGATTAAGAATCTTTACCGCATAGGACAAATGTAAGCATCATATGTTATGATAAGCATATGGCAGGAGCGAGCCTATGGTTGTCAATCTGGAGGAACCATTATATTCCTATGATAAATTAATATCTGATGCAAAGGCTTTGGCGGAACAATATCATAAATTAATCCAGTATGTCACGATTGGCAGATCCCATGACAATCGTGACATCGTTATGCTAAAGCTTGGCATAGGGAAAAAATATATACTCTTTTGCTCCGGAGTTCACGGAAGGGAGACCATTAATCCCATCGTTCTGATGAAGCTTACGGAATTTTATGCAGAGCATTATGAGAAGTACGGAAATGAGAAGGAACAAGAGCAGATACGCAGACAGCTGATTGAGCCCTCCGGCTATCTGGAGGAGGAATATTGGAGAATGCTCTTTGGAAGATGTATCAGCGAGCTGTTACAGACGTTTACCCTCCTGATCATACCTCTGTTAAATCCGGATGGCTATATGTTATCCTTACTCGGTTATGAAGCCATCAGAAATCAGGAGCTGAGACAGAACGCAATCGCGAAGAACCTACCCTATAAGGAATGGAAATACAATGCCAGAGGGGTGGACATTAACCGTAATTTTCCCAGTCGATTATGGAGGCCGAAGGGTCCCGGTGATTATGCGGCCAGTGAGCAGGAAACGAGAACATTGATTGGCGTATTCAATCAGTACAGGATTAGAGGATTTATCGATCTTCATTCCCGCGGAAAATCCATCTACTATTATAGGAGCAGAATGCCCGAGCTGTATAATGAGAGGCAGCTGAAGGCAGCAAACAGACTAAAGGAAATTACAAAGTATGAGCTAATGCCTCCCGGGGATGAGATCGATCCCGGAGATACGGGAGGAAATACCGTACACTATTTTTCGGAGCATTTCTATAAGCTGGCATTAACCATAGAAACAGTCGAGGAGGAAGCGGGGTTTCCTCTGGATAACAGATACCGGTCTTCGACCTTCGAGGAGCTGAAGCTGATGTTCTTCGAGCTGGGAAGCCTGCTGATCTGAGAGTGGTAGGCTGCATATGGTTCTGTCTGTCCGAGAGGTAGAGTGCTTATGTAAGTCTTCCGGAAGGTATGATCGGAAAAGGAAATCTAGGCAGCTGAAAACTGAAAGAGGTTTTTATAGAAATTAGAATGGAGTTACAATGGAAAGACAGAATACGAATGTGAATGAGCTGGAAGCAGCGAAGCAACTGAATATCATAAATGAACTGAAGGTCAGGTTTGACCTGGAATATGCGAAGACAGGGAAGAAGAAAACCTATCATATCGAAACCTTTGGTTGTCAGATGAATGCCAAGGATTCCGAGAAGATTTCAGGAATATTAAGACAGATTGGATATGAGGAGACTGATACGGAGCATGCAGATTTTGTACTTTATAATACCTGCACAGTCCGGGAGAATGCCAATAACAGAGTATATGGCAGATTGGGATATCTCGGCAAGCTGAAAAAGAATAATCCTGATATGCTGATTGCCCTCTGCGGCTGCATGATGCAGGAGGCAGAGGTGGTGGAGAAGATTAAGACAAGCTACCGCTATGTGGATATCATCTTCGGTACCCACAATATCTTTAAACTGGCGGAGCTTTTACAGATACGATTGAGGAATGAAGATGATCAAGTGTCGGACCAGGATACTGCTGTAGCAAAGAGTAGAATTTCTGAACAGTCTTCTGAAGAAAGTTCTTCAGTTGATCCGTCCTCTAAGGTTACAGAGAGTGTTAAGCTTGCCCCTAAGAAGCATCATAGGATGGTGATTGATCTCTGGAAGGATACGGATATGATCGTTGAAAACCTGCCTGCGGAACGCAAATACAGCTTCAAGGCAGGGGTCAATATTATGTTCGGCTGTAATAATTTCTGCAGCTATTGTATCGTACCCTATGTCAGAGGAAGGGAGCGGAGCCGGAATCCCCAGGATATTCTGGAGGAGATCAGGTCATTGGCAGCGGACGGAGTCGTAGAGATCATGCTGCTCGGCCAAAATGTCAATTCCTATGGGAAGAACCTGGAGACACCCATGACCTTTGCGGGACTACTTAAGGAGATTGAGAAGATTGAAGGGATTGAGAGGGTCCGTTTCATGACCTCCCATCCAAAGGATCTGTCCCAGGAGCTAATTGATGTCATGGGTGGCAGTAAGAAGATCTGTAAGCACCTGCATCTTCCCCTACAGTCCGGCAGTACCAGGCTACTTAAGATCATGAATCGCCATTACACGAAGGAGAGTTACCTGGATCTGGTAGATCGGATCCGTAAGGCTGTACCGGACATCTCTCTGACCACAGATATTATCGTAGGGTTCCCCGGCGAGACAGAGGAAGACTTCCTTGAGACCATGGAGGTAGTGAAGCAGGTGGGCTTTGACAGTGCTTTCACCTTCCTCTATTCTAAGAGAACGGGAACTCCGGCTGCAACCATGGAAAACCAGGTGGCTGAGGAGACGGCGAAGGAGCGCTTTGACAGGCTTTTGAAGGAGATACAGTCTTCCTCGGAAAAGAATGCCGGAAGAGAGCTTCATACCGTTCAGAAGGTTCTGGTGGAAGAGGTGAATGCGCAGGATCCCACACTTCTGACGGGAAGACTTAGTAATAATCTATTGGTACATTTTCAGGGAGAGAAGGACTTAATCGGGAAAATGATTGATATTTATCTGGAAGAGAACAAAGGTTTTTACTATATGGGCAAACTTTTGTAAGAGATTTATCATAAGTGTTGCAGAATTGCATAATTAAATCATGCTGTTTTCTTAATTATACATGATAATATGTCAAAATAGATAAATTATTCATCACTATACTTGACATATTCATAAATACAGTATAAAATTTATATGTTGTATATTGTAAGAATTGAACCCTAACCTAGGAAACCCAACATTTTCCAAATGGTTTACAATTTCTATTGTACAATGAAAACTGAATAAGGAGGTGCTCCTGTGCTATATACGATGATTGGTATTGTTGTTACCTTCGTAATCACAGCTCCTCTTACTTGGAAGTTTGCGACATCCTACCGTATTAAGGTTTATGAAGCGAAGATAGGAAGCGCAGAGGAAAAGGCAAGAGAAATCATAGATGAAGCTTTAAAAACAGCTGAAACTAAGAAGAGAGAGGCACTGCTCGAAGCGAAAGAAGAGAATTTGAAAACGAAAAACGAATTCGAGCGGGAAAGCAAAGAACGAAGAGCAGAACTACAACGCTATGAGAAGCGGGTCCTTACCAAAGAAGAAACTTTGGATCGGAAAACCGAAGCACTGGAAAAGAAAGAAGCAAGACTTTCTGCGAAAGAAGCAGAGCTCGACAAGATCAAACAAGATGTTGAAGAGTTCCATGAAAGACAATTGCAGGAGCTGGAGAAGATCTCCGGTTTGACCTCCGAACAAGCTAAGGAATATCTATTAAAAACTGTTGAAGAAGAAGTGAAACATGAAACTGCTGTGCTGATTAAGGAATTGGAAAGCAGAGCAAAAGAAGAAGCGGATAAAAAAGCAAAGGATCTTGTGGTTACAGCGATACAGAGATGTGCTGCAGATCATGTTGCGGAGACGACTATCTCAGTAGTCCAGCTTCCTAACGATGAAATGAAGGGTAGGATCATTGGTAGAGAAGGTCGAAATATCAGAACATTAGAGACAATGACCGGCGTAGATCTAATTATTGATGACACACCTGAGGCTGTCATTTTATCAGCCTTTGATCCAATCAGGAGAGAGGTGGCCAGAATTGCTCTCGAAAAACTGATTGTTGATGGAAGAATTCATCCTGCCAGAATTGAAGAAATGGTAGAGAAAGCCCAGAAGGAAGTAGAAGTGATGATCCGCGAAGCCGGAGAAGCTGCTACCCTTGAGGTCGGTGTCCATGGAATACATCCGGAACTGATTAAGCTTTTGGGTAAGATGAGATTTAGGACAAGTTATGGACAGAATGCATTAAAGCATTCCGTAGAAGTGGCTATTTTATCAGGCCTTCTTGCCGGAGAAATCGGAGTTGATGTCAGACTTGCGAAACGTGCCGGGTTACTTCATGATATCGGTAAGTCTATCGATCATGAGGTGGAAGGTACCCATGTTCAAATCGGTGTAGACCTCTGTAGAAAATACAAGGAATCATCGGTGGTAATCAATGCAGTGGAAGCTCACCACGGCGACGTGGAATTCCAGTCCTTGATTTCTTGCATCGTTCAGGCAGCCGATACGATTTCGGCAGCAAGACCGGGCGCAAGACGCGAAACCTTAGAAACATATACCAACAGATTGAAGCAATTAGAAGATATTACCAATGGCTTTAAGGGAGTCGATAAGTCATTTGCTATCCAGGCAGGCAGGGAAGTCCGGGTTATGGT
>JAEZHX010000128.1 GCA_023436765.1 Bacillota bacterium | reverse complement strand
GGTCCGCATATTTCTTATAGGGCTCCACAAATTGCTCATGCATAGGCTTTACTGTATTCGTATATTGCATTATCACGGATTCCAAGCTTCTGCCCCTTTCATTCACATCCCTGATAATACGACGGATCAGTCTCTCGTCCGCATCAGTATCAACAAATACCTTAATATCCATCAGGTCCCGAAGTCCGGCGTTTTCAAAGATCAGAAAGCCTTCCACAATGATTACCTTAGCCGGATTCACCCTTACTGTCTCAGGAAGCCGGTTATAGACTTCATAGGAGTAGACAGGCCTCTCAATTGGTATTGACTGCTTCAATTGTTTGATATCGTAAATAAAACGGTCCGTATCAAAGGCATTCGGATGGTCATAATTTAATCGTACTCTTTCAGTTAACGGTAACTCATCCTGTTGCAGATAGTAAAAATCATGGCTTAATAATTCCACGCTATCCTTAAATTCTTCTTTGATCCGATTAGCAACTGTCGTCTTACCGGAAGCAGATCCCCCGGAAATTCCAATCACTATGACATTCTTCATAAGTCTACCTCCGCGTGTGTAAATTTAGTATATCATTCGTTGTTAAAAGCCCTTCAGCAAATTTGACATCGTCAATTTGAACACTCAACTACGTGATATATGTGATGCAGAACATAGTTTAATGAGCAACTGTATGAATTCGTTGGTTCTTAGGTCCTGTATGATAGGACCTTATGAACCACTACGTAATTCATCCAAGCGGAAGCGTGTTGCACATGAACTATGTTCTGTATCACAATAACATGGTCTGAATTGTTCAAATTGACGATCGACAATTATTAGTGGGCTTTTGACACCCTAATCCAATTTATTTTACGATTCCAAATCCAAGGATAGTAAAGCATTTGTCCTGATCCTCTTCTGACATGCGGATTCTGATCTCATGGTTCCCTTTTGTTTCTTCCCTGAACAAGATCACCGCATTACAGTGGGTCCAGTTGATCTCGTGGGGATCAAGGGTCTTCAGATATACACCGTCCACATAGATATCAGCCTTTCCAACAGTACTGCTCCCGGAATCCTTAAAAATAAGCAAAAGGCTCCTACATTCTGCCACCAGTACGAAATCCTCCTGTCCGGTTCCTTCCGAATGCATCCAATTATTAGGAAACTGCGGTGTAGTGTAGGAATCCTCATCTATCTCCACTGCCTGAAGATCCTGATCGATACCGGTAAAGCTTCCTTCCGATATTTTCACCAACTCCGTCTTCTCCTTACGATCTATGAGCTGTACCTCAGAAAACCAATTACCTAAGAGCGGCGCCTGATTCAAATTTAGATCGGTTTGTTCCTCACCGGCCTTTTCTGCAGCTGTATACAGATAGCTAAGGCAGTCAGCCATTACAGTATGACCATCATTTGTGGGATGATATACATCAAAGAAAAACTGTCTCTTCGATATCACATTTCCCATGTCCTTTGTCAGCATGAACTGGTCTACAACCGCATCCTTCACACTGACCATGGGCAGATTATAATGAAAGCCGATCGGTGCAAGTCGGTCCTGAAGATTCCAGTCATTTAGGAACACACTGAACAACAAGATGACTGCCGGATTACCGGGTCCATTCAGTGCCTTCAGACACAGGCTTTCAAAGCAGACACCGTTCGTCTCATCTCCAGCGTCATTTACAGCAAATTCTATTACAACGATATCGGGTTGTACTTCCCCGTTTCTTAATACATCCCTTTCATACCGCAGCATCCCAAGCTCGGACGGTGTTCCTCCGACTCCGGCCTTCACGAAACGGATATTTTTTCCCTCATCCTTACCAAACAGCTCTTTAAATCTCTGATAGGATTTGTACGCATAGGAACCGGTATTAATCGGCTTCGCCCCGGCCCCCTGGGTGATAGAGCCACCGATATAGGCGATTGTAACCTCTTCCCCGCAGTTTGCTTTGCGGATTGCTTTCTGAAGACGATAGGTATTGCCCAGATTCAGTAAGGATCCGGATATCATCGCCTTGTAATCTGCAGAGTTATAGTTTACCGGGTCCTCCACAATAATTTCAGGTACCTCATAGCCATCCTGAAGAAAAAGCCTGACTGTTGCTACAGCCATCTCTCCTACCTGATCGAACTCAAATCCAAATTTACCGACGACATCATCTTCTTCCTTCCAGGAAAAGTCCTCCAGTCGAAAAACCACTTCGGTACCATCCTTCGGGCAGGGAATCTCTAACTTAGTTCCGGTTTCATAGATATTTGTTTTCCCCCAGTTCTGAAGTACAAAATTAAGTGCTCCGCCAGGGTCCGCCTCAGACTTAACAGATACTCCGATACTATGGACCAATTTATGAAATCCGGCACAGTCTCCAAGGAGATTGAGAATTTTTTCATCTGTAAAGCCACTGGCAAGCTGCACCATATCGATAATACGCATATTATCCAGATAGAACTCCTGAGAAGGCTTATTATCCTTACGTGCAGATGCTTCGATCGGTGTATCCATCATTACATATAAAAACATACGCTTCTTCGTTGGATCCTTAGGAGCCTTAGGTCCCCTAAGCTCAATCCCCTGAAGGCTCTGATTGAATTCCTGTGTCATTTGAGGTCTCTCCTTTTATCATGAGTAAGTAGTGTCAGCCTACGCTTCAAAATCATATAGTATACTTTATATTACCACTCCGGTACGAAAAAACCAATAAAAAAATAACGTTTCGTTTGGCACTGCGGCATCATCCTCATTCGCTGCCGGAAACCAGCTCCTCCAGTGTTCCGAAGGTATAACCCATCTCCTCCCATTTTGTCAATAGTTCATCCAGGATGTCTGCATTCGTCTTTGAGGTACTGTGCAATAGAACAATAGCTCCCGGATGTATTCTTCCCAGCAGCTTCTTAAATGCTTCCTCCTTCGTGGGCTGTTTATCCTGATACCAATCCACATAGGCAAGGCTCCAGAAAAAGGTTTTGTACCCCAGCTCCTTTGCCATCTGTAGGTTTTCCACGCTATACTTTCCCTGAGGTGGCCGGTAAAACTTAACCATCTGTTGACCGGTCGTGTCCTCATAGAGCTTCTCCAGCTTCTTCAGTTCTGCACAAAATTCTTCCATGGAAGAGATATTGGACATGTTCGGGTGGGAGAAGGTATGGTTTGCTACGATATGGCCTTCCTCCACCATCTGTTTCACAAGAACCGGGCTTGTTGCAATATAATTCCCAACCAGGAAAAAGGTAGCCTTCACGTCATGTTTTTTTAATGCCTTTAGAATATCAGCGGTATGACCGTTCTCATAACCGGCATCAAAGGTCAGATAAATCACCTTCTTATTGGTATCTCCGATATAATATGCATCATATTTCTTTAATTCATCAGCTGTTGCATTCCCTCGTGGCGGTCTTCCCTCTGTGGTAAAGCCAAGCCCCCAACTCCCGGCACTTTCCTCTATTTTACCATATGCATTTCTGTAAACGGCAATTCCCGCACCCAGGAAATAGGAGCAAATAAATAATATCGAAGTAAGAATGGTTTTCCTATACTTTTTTAGAAACATACCGATACCCCAATTATCCTTTTACATTAATATATTTCTCTGATACACAGGTAATACCAGCATTCATAAAATTACTGTCATGCCGGTGCTCCATCTCTGTGCCAGTCTTGCCGGTTGACACAACCCGTTTTCATGGTATACTGACATTACAGTTATAGTAATTGATGGAGGCTTATCAATGAACGAGAATATTACAAGGTTGAAATATAAAGACAAAGAAATCCTCTTAATAGCAACCGCTCATGTATCCAAAGAAAGCGTTGAGCTAGTGAAGCAGGTCATCCTGGAGGAACGTCCGGATAGTGTATGTATCGAGCTGGATGAAGACCGTTATCAGAATCTTATGAATCCCAAGGCTTGGGAAGATACGGATCTGGTTAAGATCATCAAGTCACACAGAGTCGGATTTCTCGTTGCCAATCTGATTCTTGGCTCCTATCAGAGAAAGATGGCTAGTAAGTTGAAAACAGCTGTCGGAGGGGAAATGCTGCAGGGTATCGAAAGTGCAAGGGATACCGGGGCAGAACTCGTGTTAGCCGACCGGAATATTAAGACTACTTTTCTTCGTATCTGGCGTAAGCTGAACTTTTTTGATAAGATGAAGCTCTTAGTCAGCTTTCTCTATACTGCGGATGAGGAAGAAATCACCGATCAGACACTGCAGGACCTAATGAAAGAGGATATGCTGGAAGCTGCATTAGCAGGAATGCGGAAACAGTTTCCCAAGATAGGACAGATTCTGATCAGTGAGAGAGATCAATATCTGGCTAATAAAATAAAAGAGGCTCCCGGTAATAAGGTAGTTGCTGTTCTGGGTGGTGCACATGTACCGGGTATTAAGAATGAGATTTTTCTCGAACAGAACATGGAAGAGATATCACAGGTCCCTCCGAAAAAGCTTACCTCAAAACTGGCAGGGTGGGTCATTCCGGCAATCATAACCGGGCTATTTATATACTCATTTGTTCTTAATATTCAGACAGGCCTGCAACAGTTATCCTCCTGGGTGCTATGGACCGGTGCCTTGGCTGCCTTGTTTACGACCTTATCCTTTGGACATCCCTTGAGTATTCTGACCTCCTTTGTGGCCGCCCCTATTACAACGCTTCACCCCTTACTTGCCTGCGGCTGGTTTGCAGGGTTAGTGGAAGCTTCAATCAAGAAACCCACCGTGAAGGATCTCCAGAATGTTCAGACTGATATTTACAGCCTGAAGGGCTTCTTTCGAAACCGCTTTTTGAAAACAATCTTAATCGTATTTATGGCGAATATAGGCTCCTCAATCGGAACGATCATCGCCGGTACAGATATGATTAGGAATCTCTTCTGATCAGGTTTATTGATATATTCAGGTAATTTCTAATGGCAGTATAGCAGTCTTGACCGTTACAAAGAATAATTTCAAATATATTTCTCTATAGAAAAAGGACTCCCATTCTCTGTATACAGAGCTCGGTGAGTCCTTGTTTGCATTATACAATAAGTATTTATTATTCCTTTACGCCGCCTAACGCAACACCGGCGATAATATACTTCGACAACAGGAAGTATACGACGAACAGCGGTAATACCGTCAGGGTCAGACCCAAATAGATTGCACCATACTCAGTCCGATAGATGTCACCCTTCAGTAAAGCTACCATGATCGGCATGGTATATTTCTTACTGTCAGTCAGCAGAATCTGCGGCAGGAATAAGTTATTCCAGCTTCCAACGAAACTGAAGATTGCCTGAGTTGCAATAGCAGGCTTCATGATCGGAATAATGATCCTGTTGAAGGTCTTAAATTCACCGGAACCGTCGATTCTCGCTGAATTAACGATATCAATCTGCAGAGTCGCCATCAGATACTGTCTCATGAAGAACACCATGGTCGGTGCAGCAATTGCAGGTACAATCAGTGGTATGAAATTATTCGTTAAATTTATCTTATAAATAAACTGATAGAAACCAATGACCATTACCTGGGTTGGAATCATCATAATAGCCAGAATAAAGGAGAAGAATGGCTGACGAAGTTTCCAATTGTAAGCCGTCAAAGCATAAGCAGTAAGCGATGAGAAGTATACTGATAAGCCTGTGGAACAAGCCGCAACGATCATTGAGTTGATGAAGCCTGTGATGGGATTAAAGCTCTTTCCCTCGAACACGGCCCAGTTACTTTTCAAGTAAGTAGAAGGCAGGAGCGAAATCGAACTCTGTTGAATCTCATAGGTTCCTCTGGTCGCATTCATGATCATGATCCAAAACGGCAATACACTTAAAACGGCCAGGAATATGCATACAATATAAATAATTACTTTCAAAACACTTCCGGGTTTTCTGGCTTTCTTACTCATTCTGCAGCCCTCCCTGACGTTTTAAAGATTTTTTATATTCCTTCGCATATTTCTTTTCGATCTTCCTCTGCGCGATCGCATATTTATCGCGCATGACAAAGAATAGAATTCCTGACAGAACCGCTATAATCGCAAAAAGAATCATACTTGCAGCTGCGGCTCTTGCATACAGATAGCTTCCGCTGAAGGCCTGATTACGGATAAACAATACAGAAGTAAGTGTAGCGCTATCCGGGCCACCATCTCTTAACAATCTGGGAATATCAAACATCTGTAAACCACCGACCATACTGGTAACCAGTGTAAAGAGCAGAATTGTTCTCAGGTTCGGGAGGGTTACAAAGAAAAACGCCTGTCTTCCCGATGCCCCATCAATTTCCGCAGCTTCGTATAATTCAGGATTAATACCTAATACACCGGCGATCAGCACGATCATCGTATTACCATACCACATCCAGAACTGTATAAAGGATACGATACCTCTCGTCGTCCACTTCTGTAGCAGGAAATTGACCGGTTCCTTTGTCCAGCCCAGCTTCATAAATAAATCATTGACAGGTCCCTCCGGATATCCAAACAATGTGGCAAACAGAATAGCGATTGTAGCCATTGTCATAATATTCGGCATATAGAATAGAACCTTGAATAAACCTTGACCCTTTATCTGACGTCTCTTATTCGTGAACCATGCTGTGAGCAGCAATGCCAATAAAATCTGCGGAATAAAGTTTGCTATCCAAAGGATTGCTGTATTACTTAATGACTTTTGAAAGGATGGATTTTTTAAAACGGTTTCAAAATTTCTAAAGGGCTCCTCTAAGAATTTAAAATCCGTTGTACCCAAACCTTTTAAGTCGGTAAAGCCTATAACGGCGGTATAAATTAAGGGATATAAAGTAAATAATAGGAACGCAAGTACAAAAGGTATGCAAAATATATATCCATATTTTGCGTAACTGACACTCTTACGTCGCATAAGCTTTCACCTCCGATTATATGTCAAGCTTTTATTATATCATAATGAAAGCAACGTGTTCCATGCAGTCATAGTGTTAATCATGAATACCTTAATCCATGATCCCAAAGAGCACGAGTTTCTCTTATTCTTGTATATATATGTCCTGCATGATGCAGGCTTTTACATCTTGGCAAAGTATAATCATGGAGAATACCTGTGATCCTTCACTTTACTCTCCACGTTAGTCAACAGTTGAACCGGCCAGCCGTTTCAATTGTTATGAAATATGGGGCGGACGAAAAGGCATTCGCCCGCCCCATAAATAATGGTTAATTATTCTACTATTACGTCAAGGTTATCTGCTACGTCCTGTTTGAACTGAGCGATAGCATCCTCACGTGATTTGTTACCAGCGGTGTACTCACGTACCTGGTTACGCCAGTAGGTGTTGATTGTTTCATCGTACTGAGTCTTATTCTTACCAGTTGCGAACTGACCAGCAGGAACGAATACGTCGAACATATTCTGTCCGCCTAAGAACTCAAGAGCACCATCGGACTTCTTCATAACTGTACCGGAAGCAACTGTATCCTTTGTGCCGCCAGGGCCATTCAGAGTACCGTTAGCCCAGAAGTACTGAAGACCTGTCTCAGAGCTATCAAGAGTAACCCATTCAATGATATCGCCAACAGTAGCCTTAAGCTTGGTGTCCTTATTAGCTAACAGCCATGTGCCACCCCAGAAGAAACCAACCGGAGGCTCACATACTGCCCAGTCACCATAGGTGCCTTCTCCAGCCTTTGTGCCGCCGGAGTTACCAGCCATAACATAGTTGATAAGCCATGCAGGACCGAAGAAACCGAAGATCTTCTGAGCGCCAGCATCCTTCATATCAGCATACCATGCATCTGTCCAGTCCTGAGTATCATTATGATATCCATTGTCCTTAAGAGCCTTAGACTGATCAAGGAATGCTTCACGAGTAGGATCAATGTAAAGCTTGCCATCAACGATCCAGCCCTTTTCGGAAGCGCCTTCAACAGCATGCCACATATCGCCATCACCGGATACGATACCATAGCCTTTAGCCTTTAAATCAGCTGCTGCTGCGAAGAACTTATCCCAACCGGGACCAATCTTATCTTTTACTACTGCAGGATCATCGGTGCCCCAAGTATCCTTCGCCAGAGAACGACGATAGATGAAAGCGCCACCGGTTGCCTGATAACCAAGAGCTACAAGGTTGCCATCAGGATTAGTTCCGATATCAATGGTATACTGAGCGATATCAGCTTCTGTTAACTTAGCGTTAACATCGATACCAAGGTCAGCATAGGGAGCTGCAAACTGAGCTGCATCACCCTGTGTATACTTCAGGATGAAAGCTGCTTCTGCACAGTACAGGTCGGGTGCATCTGCGCCGCCGCCAGCCAGAGCTGCGTCAAGTGCGGGCTGATAAGCGCCGTCTGTAGTAGCAATAATGGTTTCCTTGATTTCATAAGGGAAATCAGGATGAAGTTCCTTATACTTTTGAAGCATCTTGGGAACTTCGTCGGTGAAACTCCAGATGTTAAGGACAGTAACGCCCTCTTCATCCTTAACTTCTGCTGCAGGAGCTGCCTCTTCCGGTGCTTTGGTTGCTTCAGCCGGTTTGGTGTCATCCTTCTTCTCATCGGAAGTAGCGGGTGTGTTGCTAGCAGCGTCATCTTTCTTGTTGTCGTCCTTCTTACCGCATCCGGTTAATGCCAATGACATTACGAATACGCAGGTAAGAATTAAAGCAATGATACGTTTCATGTTATACCCTCCTCTATATTTTGTTATCAAAAATAACATATTGATTATATCAATTTCCCCCAAGACAAGCTTCTCAAATATTGCTGTTTTCTTCTCAAATATTGCTATATTGAATTTTTTTTGTATAACATGTATAATTTCTTCGATTTCTTAAACGATTAAATTGCCATTTTGCAAATATATATTTGAATCATATGTCACCAAAATTAGTAATATTCAATAACTCATCAGTTTATACACCATCAAAGATTTTCTCCATATAACTCTCCTTACTGCTCACAAACTTATAGCTTACTTCATCGTATAAACTGTCATGATATAGAGGCTGATCCGTCCCAGCAATTCATTTCCGTTTACTTTTGAGATAAAAAGCAGTATGGAAATCATTCCTTACGGGAGCTGTTCTCCTCCTCGAAAAGCCCCGTCAGCTCCGCGCCGAACTGTTCCCCCAGATAGGAACGACCGGAGGGCTGCCCATCCAGGTAATCACGGCGGATCTGATCCCTGATCCGGAGTATCTCTTCCTTCAGATCACCCGCGGAGAGCCTGACCGCTCCCTGTCCAAGGATGATCATCTGTTCCAGGGCATCCGAGGTGGCTACGGTAACATGGTGCTTTCTTGCGATATCATGGGTAACCTTCTCGATATACTCATCTGCGGTTTCCGCTTCCTTCGTATATACCACATGGATGTTATGATACTCCTGTACCTCTCCGGTGCCACCCTTTACCTTATAGGCATCAAATACCAAGATCAGAATGCATTTCTTAAAGCCCTGATAATCGCATAGGATATCCATCAGCTTATGCCTTGCCGAATCCATATTCTCCTTGGCCAGATCATTCAGCTCATCCCAGGAAAATATGATATTATAGCCGTCCACCAGCAGATATTCCTTCACAGGCTCCTTCTGCTCCGCAGGCTTCGGCTGTTTCGGTCCTGAAGTCTTTGACTGCTTTGTCTCTGTCTTACCTTCCGGTATCTTCTCGTATCCCAAGCGGCTCCCGGAATACGTCATCTTCTGCCTGATCGGTCCGAAGGTCCGAATAAAAATCTCCTCCAGCTCTTTATCCGTTTGTAGTGAATCCTTACGAGATACAGCTGGTTTCTCGGTGGTAGATACATTCCTTATTCCTTCCGGCTCCTTCTCCGATCCATTTGGGGCATTTCTGAAACCTTCTGCTGTACTCTGCCGCTTCTCATGATCCGGTTTTCTCCATCCGCTATCCACATGCATGAAGTCCCGGACCTTATCCCAGGGAACGATAAAGCCTGCTCCGTTCGCACAGAATACCGAGTCGGCGGTATTCTCCAAATCCCGTTCCCTATCATAGCCAATGGTGCTGATTACTTCCTCTTCATTATGGCAGGGCAAATATCCCATCATGGTACAGTTTAGTCTCCCTTTGCCGCTGGTATAATCAACAACTGCCATATGATACCCCCGCATCGAAGCTACAGGAGCCTGCCCTGTCAATACTGCTGTCTCTCCGTCTATGTCCGGAGGACTAAAGCTTCCGCTCATCAGATTAAGGTCGGTCATAGCACGGCCCAGCGCATAAACCGGGATCTCAAGCCTATATTGATAATACGGTTCCAGCAGGATACTACTGGCATTCATCAACCCCTGCCGTACTGCCCTGTAGGTTGCCTGTCTGAAATCTCCGCCCTCCGTATGCTTCAGATGTGCCCTGCCGGCAATCAGTGTAATTCTCATATCTGTGATCGGAGAGCCTGTGAGTACTCCAATATGCTCCTTCTCCTCCAGATGAGCCAGAACGGACTGCTGCCAGCTATGGTCCAATTCATCCTCACTGCAGCTGCTGATGAATTCAAGCCCACTTCCGGGTTCTAAGGGTTCCAGTAGCAGATGGACCTCCGCATAATGCTTCAGGGGTTCAAAATGTCCCACCCCCTCCGTCGGTTCCAGGATCGTTTCTTTATAAACAATTTTACCGGGGCCAACATTCACATTCACGCCGAAGCGTTCCAGAATAAGACTTTTCAGGACTTCAATCTGTACTTCTCCCATCAGCTGCACATGCAGCTCTTTCGTGTGTTCCGACCATAGGATGCGCAGCTGGGGATCTTCTTCCTCCAGATGCCTTAGCCTAGAGAGCATGCTATGGGCATCACAGTCTGGAGGCAGTAGAAGCTGACAATTCAAAACCGGTTTCAAAACCGGTATCTCGGATACCGCTTCAATTCCCAGCCCCTCTCCCGCATAGGTCTTGGTCAGCCCTGCTACCGCACATATCGTACCGGCCACTGCTTCTTCCACAGCATCATACCTTACCCCGGAATACACTCTGATTTGATCGGCCTTTTCCAACCAGATCTCTGTCTCCCGTATATTATTATTTTTAGCTCTGCTCAGCGGATTCTTTTCCTTACCGTTTCCGTCAGAAATGATCCTTTCCTCTTCTTTTCGGTTGGTCAGAAGCATTTTGACCTTAAGGCTGCCCCCCGTAATCTTCATATAGGTCAGACGGTTCCCCTGCTCATCCCTGCCGATCTTATAAACCTTAGCCCCGAACTGATCCGGATAATGGGGCTGTTTTGTCAGCCTATCCAGTCCTTCAAGAAATTCCTCCACACCCTCCACCTTCAGGGCGGAACCGAAGAAGCAGGGAAACACCTTTCTGTCGGCAATCAAGGTTTTGATATCTTCCGGATTAACAGCTCCGCTTTCGAGGTACTTTTCAAGCATTGCGTCATCGCACATTGCCAGACTTTCCATGAATTCTTTGCTGTTCCGGTCTTCATTGAAATCGATGCAGCCCTCACTGAGACGTTTTTTCAGTTCTGCTATCAGTGCACTGCGATCCGTCCCCTCCATATCCATTTTATTGATAAACAAAAAGGTGGGAATCTTATACCTGGCAAGAAGTCCCCAAAGCGTATCGGTATGTACCTGGACCCCTTCGCTGCCGCTGATTACAAGAATGGCACAGTCAAGAACCTGAAGGGTCCTCTCCATCTCAGCAGAGAAATCCACATGCCCCGGTGTATCCAGCAGCGTAACCTCCATATCTCTATATGTGAAAACAGCCTGCTTAGAAAATATGGTAATACCCCTGGCACGTTCCAGCGCGTAGGTATCCAGAAACGCATCCTTATGGTCCACCCTGCCCAGCCTTCTGATACTGCCGGTCAGATACAGCATGCTTTCTGCCAATGTTGTTTTTCCCGCATCTACATGGGCCAATATACCGATTACCATTTTTCTCATCTTACTCTCCGTATCCATCAAAAGTCATGTTCAATCCATATCACGATTTGAATTATTTTATAACATGGGTTCTTACTAATCCCACTTCTTCCACACCTCAGGCTGATATCCAACCGTGGCCAGCTTGCCGTTCCTTACAATCGGTGTTTTTAAGACTTGCTGATTTTCAAGAATTTTCTCTTCTTTATCCACTTCAGACAGATATTTTAAGAGAATGGTTAAATCCTTCTCCTTGGCCTTCTCATCAAGCATCGCGTCCACACCGCCGACAGCCTGCTTCACACCGTTGAATTCTCCTTTGCTCATCCCCTTTTCCTTCAGGTTGATGAATTGGTATTTCATTCCCCGCTCCTTAAAATATCGTTCTGCTTTCTTTGTATCAAAGCAGTTGGTTTTCCCAAAGATCTGTATATTCATAGAACTCTCCTAACTATTACATGAAGCTATTTATTTACTTTAAAATCACAAAGGAAGCCTGACTTACCGGCTAATTTTTTCAATGAGCTGTAGTCGGTAATCAGATTTCCACCCAGATACAGCTCCGTCAGCTTTGACAGGCCCTTTAGTGGTGTGACGCTTTTTATTCTGTTCTCCTTCAGATACAGCTTTTCCAGAACGGTCAGACTGGCGAGCGGTTTCAGATCCGAGATCCGGTTACCGTTCAAGGAGATTAATTTCAATTTTCTTAATCCGGACAGCGAACTGATGCTACTGATGGAATTCCGCTGAAGGTATAATTCCTCCAGTCCGGTCAAACCGCTCAGAGCCTTAAGATCAGAGATTTTATTATTATCCAGGGATAGTAGCTTAAGGTTTTTCAGTCCCCTTACTGCCTCTGCCTTATTGATCCTGTTCTCCCCAAGCTCTAATATCTCTAATTGCTTTAGTTTTGATAAGGCTGTAATATCGGTGATCTTATTCTCCCGTAAATACAGCTCCGTCAGGCTGCTCAAGGAGGATAACTGTTTCAGGGAGGTGATCAGGTTCCCATTCAGGGAAAGTACCTCCAGCTTTTTAAGCTTCTTTAATGGATTGAGATCCGATACCTGATTACGCTGAAGATAAAGTACCTTAAGCTCTGTCAGGCTGCTGATGGCAGTGATATCCTTTAATCCAAGCTGCCCGGCATCCAAATATTCTAACTTAGTCAGAAGCTTCAGGTCTGTCAGGCTTTTCACTCCCTTTGGCAGCCTCAACCGATAAATTCCTCGGATATCAAATGTCGTGATTTTACCGGTCGGTTTCCCCAGCTTCTCTCTGACAGCCTTCTCGACAGCGGCATCCTGGAAGCTGACTGTTTTTCTGCTGTCCTGCGTCAGTTTTCCAAAGCCTTTCATTTTATCAAGCAACGTAGTCCAGCCATCCAGATGATATTTTAAGCCGTTAGCATCTGTATAATCCGGTACATTCGCCAGACTCCAGAGTGAGATGCCACCCAAGCCATAGGCATCGGCCAGCTCTATTTTCGCACCGATGCTGTTACTGTCTTCGTACAAAATGATATTCCAGGAAAGATCTTTCGTGTGAAAGTACTGAAGGTACGGTGTCTGAAGCTCTTGATTGTAGCCGTAGCTGATCTTTACTCCCTTACCATCCTTATTATCCACCCGGTCCTTGATTGACTGATAAAGGGGTGTAAGCCTACCTTCCCTGCTCAAAGCGGTGTCCTCCAGGGTCTCCCACTCCGCTGTACTGTTTACATCATACTGCCATTGGGCACTGTCAAAGGTAATCTGGAGCCAGACCTTCTTAAGTTCAGAAGGATCGGAAGCGGCAGCTGACATCTCGTTCAGCGCCTGTCTCACCAGGCGGATCGGTGCCATACTGTACACAGGATCCAGGGCGTTATAGCCCGTGTACTGCTCCACCTGGCGCTTTTCCAGCTTCTCTGTCGGCTCATAATCGTGGGCCATCAGGATCACCCGGTCCGAGAGCTCCAGGATACTGTTATAGTCAAAGCCATCATAATATAATCCCGGATTTACCGCAGTATAAAGCTTCTTTGACAGGGGCTCCAGCTGTGCTCTCAGTTCAGTCAGAAACTTATTATAATGAGCGCTGATCGGTTCACCCTCATAGATTAACGGAAGCCCTTGATTATCAGTATCACGAAGTCCTTCAAAATCAATGACCACACCGTCGTAGGTAATTCCCTTATCGGGCACGATCTCAGCCGTTAGCTGCTCTGTAATCGCCTTAATCATAACCGCCCGCTGCTCCTGATAGGGTAACAGCCGGATGCAGTCATCGCTATCCATATAGATATTCAGTTGAAGCGTTTTATTCTTACTTTTCGCATATTCAACCGGCAGCTTGAAATTGGCGGGATAATAGAAGCCGCTATTGCCATTCTTGCCTTTTATGGTATTCAATATACCGGGCTCAGCTGCATCAATCCGACTCCAGGCAAAGCTTAAGGAGTCCACACTGTCTATGTATTGTTTCATTTTCTCGTTAAATACGGCATTGGATGGATAGAAGGCATGAAGCTCTCCTCCCTCCTGTACCAAAGATCCATCCATATTACTTCCATCTGATGAGCCTGACAGAGTAAAGCTGCTCCCTGCCGCAGAAGCCTCCATCGGTAGCATCGTACCGGCAATGACCAGAATACCCATGCATAAAGAAAATAATCTATGTATTAACGTATGGATCATAACCTCTTTCGTAGTAGTTTTCTTTTTATTTTTCTCCATTATTTTGCCCTCCTGATTCCTATTTTAGCATCTTTTCCGACGAAGATATAGACTAAATTATCATTATGTATTTTATATCTCATGATCAGAACACTCCCGGCAGTGAGAAGGAATAAAAATAACCCTCAAAATGCGGAAAGATCATTTTAAGGGCTATAGGAATGTACAAAGCTAATTAGATATATTTACGCTGCATCTGCTAGGAGGATACCTTACCTAACTTTTGTATATACTCTCTGATCACCGAAACTGAATGTTTGAATTTCGTAAGCTCCTCCGATGACAAATGAACCTCTACCACATCCTGTACCCCGCTCCGGTTTAATATTGCAGGCACTCCGCAGAAGACATCGGACTCTCCGAATTCACCCTCCAGTAAAGTGGATACCGGAATAATCCTGTTCTCATCATTCATTACGGCTTTTATAATTCCGACGACAGCGGTAGCTATTCCATAGCAGGTAGTCCCCTTAACCTCCAATATTTCAAACCCAACTCGAGTTACACGTCTTACGATTTCGTCCAAATCAACATTCCTATATTCCGGATTGTCCTCCAGAATATCTGTAAATCGCTTACCTCCGACGGTTACATGGGACCAGGGGCACATCTGGCTGTCACCGTGCTCACCCATCGTATAACCCTGTACACTTCTGGGATCCACTCCGATCAGCTCCCCGATAAAATGCTTCAGCCTGGCGGAATCCATTGCTGTACCGGTACCGATTACCTGATTCTTGGGAAGTCCGGATAATTGGTAGACATAATATGCGATGATATCAACCGGATTTGATACCACGATAAAATGACCCCGAAAGCCTGAGGCCATCACCGGTTCTACAATTGATTTCACTATCCTGGCGGATAATTCCAGGGTGTCAAGTCTGGTCTGACCGGGCTTCGGTGGGGATCCTGCCGTTAAAACCACGATATCCGCATCGGCACAATCCTTATAATCTCCCTCTGATACTTTAACATTACGGTTCAGATACTCCACACAATGGCATAAATCCATTACCTCACCACGGGCTTTATCTTTATTGATATCTATAATCATCACTTCGTCACAGATCCCTTGTGTAATGAGACTGAAGGCCGTAGAGGTACCAACTAAGCCGGCACCAACAATTACGATTTTACTGCGGTTGATTGTCATATGATTCTTGCCCTTTCTAATAAATCTAATTCAATGATTGACAACTAAATAATACCATATTCCGCAGCAAGATTACAGCGAAATATGGTATCAAAGAAAATAATCGTATGATAAAGTCAGTATTAATTTTGCGTGTAGCTATGATCACTGCTGCCGTTAGTCCCATCATTGTCATTCATCAGCTTCGTATCCCTGTTCTCCACAAAGTTCAGCATTCTGACCGTTGCCTTGATGGCAGATGCAGTCTGATCCAGATCCAGACCTCTGGTCTTGAATTCACCCTTGTCATTCCAGGTAACCACAGTTTCCACCAGGGCATTCGTTCTTCCGCCCGGGGGTATCGTTACTACGTAATCCACCAGGGTAGGAAGTGTCTTGCCAAGCTTATCGTAAATCTTACCCAAGGCTTTCATAAAGGCATCGTACTGTCCGTTACCGGTAGAGGTCTCCTCATAGATCTCACCATCAATCTCAATACACAGGGTAGATACAGGGCTGAGGTTAAGAGCATGGCAGATATAATAATTCCTGACCTTAATTTTTTCTTCTATGTAATTACTGCCGAGGACATCGGAAACGATATAAGGAAGGTCCTCTGCCGTAATATTCTCCTTCTTATCTCCAAGCTCAACGATACGCTCCGTCACCTTCGCCAGGGCATCCTTGTCAAGATAGATTCCCGTATCCTCAAGGTTCTTCAGTATACTCGCTTTGCCGGAGGTCTTTCCGAGTGCATATTTGCGAAGCCTGCCAAATCGTTCCGGCATCAGATTATTAAAATAAAGGTTCCCCTTATTATCGCCATCCGCATGAACACCGCAGGTCTGCGTAAATACACTGTCCCCGATGACCGGTTTATTCGACGGAATCCTGATTCCCGAGAAGGCCTCCACCATCCTGCTGACTCTTGTTAAAGCTGCTTCATTGATACCGAGCTCTGCTTCACTGTAATGATCCTTTAGTACTGCAACGATGCTGGATAAGGTTGCATTACCTGCCCTTTCCCCTAATCCGTTCACTGTGGTGTGAATGCCGGAAACTCCTGCCTTGACTGCCATCAGGGTATTGGATACACCCAGGTCGTAATCATTATGCGCATGAAAATCAAAGTGTAAGCCGGGGTATTTCTGCACCAGTATGCTTAGGTATTCATAGGTCAGTCCCGGATCAAGAACGCCCAGCGTATCCGGCAGCATGAACCGCTTCACCTTCTCGTCCTTTAGAGCGTCGATCAGCTGATAGACATATTCCGGCGAGTTCTTCATACCGTTCGACCAGTCTTCCAGATACAGATTTATGTTCAGTCCCTTCCCCGTAGCATAAGCAATCGAAGCCTTAATATCATGGATATGCTCCTCAGGACTTTTCTTCAGCTGCTGTGTTACATGCATTAAGGAGCCCTTGCACAGAAGGTTCATCACCTTAATTCCGGCATCTGCGATCCAATTAACCGATTTCGTTCCATCCACAAAACCGAGCACCTCAACTTTGTCCAGATAGCCCTTGGCACTGCACCAGGAAGCTATCAGCCTGGCAGCCTCCAGCTCACCCTTTGAGATGCGGGCGGAAGCAACTTCAATTCTGTCCACCAGGACCTCTTCGAGCAGAATCTTTGCCATCGTCAGCTTCTCATTGTCCGTAAAAGCTACTCCGGGTGTCTGTTCCCCATCCCTTAAGGTCGTATCCATGATTTCGATTCTCATACTCTTCCCATTCCTTTCACAATGCGCCGCAAGCAGACTCCAATGCTTTTTTCTATTATATTTAACTTGATATTTTTTGTAAAGCATAAATATTAACATGTAT
>JAEZHX010000088.1 GCA_023436765.1 Bacillota bacterium | reverse complement strand
CTGATAACAGCATGGGAGGGTGACACTTCATCAAGAAATTCTGAACAGGAGCTGTATTCCGAACCATGATGGGATATCTTTAGAACATCAGCTGATAGATCCAAGCCATTCTTTAGCATCTCCTGCTCAGAGAATGTACTGACATCTCCGGCAAGCAGAAACTCGGAATTTTTATAGACCAATCGGATACCGATGCTGTAGTCATTCAGGTCGCTATAATCGCTGCTGTTCGGGGCAAGTATGGTAAAGGAAGCCGGGCCGAGCTGATATTCCTCTCCGACGCGGGGTAATGTGATCTTCATATCCTTATCTTCTATAGCCTCCAGGACATCCTCATAGGTCTTTGTCGTATGTACGGCTTCCGGCATCAGGATGGTATCGGCTCCAAACGTGCTGATCACATGGTCCAGACCGCCAATGTGGTCGCTATGTGGATGTGTACCGATGATATAATCCAGTTGATCGATCCCTTGCTTCTGGAGATAGTTAGTGACAGTGGAAGCCATATTGTTTTCCCCGGCATCAATCAACAGGGAAGAGGAAGCGGTCTTAACCAGGATGGCATCCCCTTGTCCGACATCGATAAAATGAACCTCCATGGATTCATTGCCATCATCAATAATGAGGGAAGCTTCATTTTCGTGAGAAGCTGAAAGGCGGTTCATGTAAAGGACAAAAACAGCCAATATAACCAGCGTGCCAAAGCGGCAGATGATTTTTAAGTGTTTTTTCTTCATAGAATCTCTCCTTAATATATATTATATCGGCTGGAGGTCAATTTTACAATTATATATATTGACTCGTGCACAAGAAAAGTACATACTTTTTTCTGGAAATTAATATTGTATACGAGGCATACTAGGAATAATCGGTGGGTACGATAAAAGATTGGAGTGTGAGAGAATGAGATTATTTACAGCCATTACCTTTAGTGAGGGAATGAAGGATTATCTGTCTGAGGTTTCAAATAGGCTTTCTTTACTGACTGTGAAAGGAAGCTTTACCCTGAGGGATAATTATCACCTAACCTTGAATTTCATCGGTGAGACGAGCCGCCTTGAGCTGGTGAAGGAAGTAATGCAGCAGGCGGTGGCGAAGACAGATCCGGGAAGCTTTCTCCTGCAGACAGAGGGATTCGGGAGATTCAAACGCAGGGAGGGAGATATCTGCTTTATCCGTATTGAGAAGGAGCCTGTACTCTTTAAGCTCCAGAAGGAATTGGTTAGAAGGCTTAAGGATGCCGGTTTTGAGGTTGACGATTTAGAGTATAAGCCCCATCTTACTCTATCCAGAAGAACAGCATTTGCAGATAAATTTGATGAGAAGCTGTTTGAGGAGCAGATTTCTCAGATAAGTATGGAAGTCTCCCGGATCAGTCTGATGAAATCCGAACGGATTCACGGAAGGCTGACCTATACCGAACTATATGGAATTGATTTAGATTAGGAAATAAAGCATAAAAAATGTCCCAGATAATTATATTATGATAGATTGATAAATTGAGTTGTCCAATGATTTTTCAAATGATTACTAGAAGGGGGATACCGGCATGAAGATATTAGTAGATGCAGATGCATGTCCAGTAAAGGAAATCATAGAGGATATTGCAAGGGGGTTCGGTATACCTGTGTTGATGTTTATAGATACCAGCCATATCCTGAATTCCTATTACAGTGAGGTTGTTGTGGTCAGCAAGGCACCGGATGCAGTGGATTTTGCGTTGATTAACCGGACTGACCGGGGAGATATCGTTGTTACCCAGGATTATGGAGTAGCAGCAATGGCCTTGGGCAGAGGAGCATATGCCATACATCAGAGCGGAAGGATATATACCGAGGACAATATTGATCTGATGCTGATGGAACGGCATATTGCCATGAAGAACCGCCAAGCAGGAATCCGCACGGGCAAGAATGCCAAGAAGAGAACAAATGCTGAGGACGACACATTTATGTCCTCCTTTTACCGACTGTGCCAGAAGGCTTCCGGATGCTGAGTCAGGATGGTCCTGCCGTCCTGTGCTTTACATTTATCCGGCTTAAGTATAAAATTAAAGCATAGCTGCTGAATAAGTAAACGGAGGGTCTGAAATGACAAAAAATCATCTCCACACAGGCAACCTGATCAAACGGTTCTTATTGATATTGGCGGTATTTAGTCTTATGACGTTGTCCGCCTGCTCTTACATAGAAAATATAATGGAGGAAGAAGGGGTAATAAATCTTCTGGATACGGACGAGCAGAAGCTGTCTCAGGAAGCTTCCTCCCCTCCTTCCACCACGGATGCTCCGTTGCCTTCTGCCAGAGCCGATGAGAATCAACCGGCAGCTACAGAGGATAACATAGAGCCCATATCAGAGCCTGGGGATCCTTCGGCTACTGCTCAAGTACCCGAAGCTTCCATTCACGCTGGCGAGGTACCGGAGTACTCAACGGTTACTGATCCGGAAGCTGTGACGAAGCCTGTCGGTCAGGAACCATCCATGGTAGCCACAACTAATTCTACGGGTGTTCCCGCACAGACGGCTCCTACACCTCCCTCCAAGAATGAATCCACAAGTATGGATTCCTATGCCGATGAGATTCTGAACGAGATTATTACGGAAGGAATGTCAGAGGCGGAGAAGGTGAAGGCGGTACATGATTATATTGTCCTACATACAGCTTATTATAATAATGATCGGCTGACGCCTGAGGACTACCCTAAGGATGTATTTACGACTCAGGGAGTACTTCTGAAGGGAGAAGCTGTCTGCCAGGGCTATGCTGAGACCTTCCAGCTGTTTATGGACCGGCTGGGAATTGAGTGTAAGTTCGTTGTGGGCAAGGACAAAAACAATAATGTGGGCCATGCCTGGAATATGGTAGCCCTGGATGGCAGGTGGTATCATGTGGATGTTACCTGGGATGATCCGATTCCTGACCAGAAGGGAAAGGTTCAATATAAATATTTCCTGATAACAGATGAGATGCTTTCAGCGGATCACAGCTGGAACACGAACAATTATCCTGCCTGTGACAGCACGGATTACATTTACTATGTCTACGAGGAGTATATCATTGATTCTATTAATGATTACGAACAAAAATTTGTTGAGCTTTACGAACAGGGAGAACGGACCATTACGATCCTCTATCCGGAGGAGGAAATGGCGGATCTGAGTTTTTTCTTCGATTATGATTTTCTGCATACAGTTGACGATGGCGGTACCAAACATATGGGTTATCAGCATTATCCGATTTGGAGACTCGGAGAATACACTGTATATACAGTAATGGTAGAGTGATAGACTGACAAAGATCCTTCCGTTTCTCGGACAGCAGCATATGATGGGTATCTTTAACAATATATGACGCATTACATAAGATATAGAAAGAGGATGCGATTGTTGGAGGTTGATCGTATATGGGGAGCAGGAAGGATTTTGTGTCGAGTAATACATTTAAGAACCTTCAGGCGGCATATGAAGCTGAAATCAAGGCCAGTATGAAGTATCATATATATGCTAAGAAAGCCAAGGAAGACGGTTATATTCAGATTGGAACTATATTTGATGAGACATCCATGAATGAGCGGGAGCATGCTGAAATCTGGCTGAAGCTGATGAAGGGCGGTAAGCTTCCCACGACTCTGGATAACTTAAAGGACTCTTATTCCAGTGAGAACTATGAATGGACGAATATGTATATAGAATTTGCCCAGGAAGCGAGAAAGGAAGGCTACGAGGAGATCGCTGAGCTGTTTGAGGGAGTAGCCAGTGTCGAGCGGCATCATGATTCCAGATTCCGTAAGCTAGCCAGTAATATTATGAGCGATTCAGTTTACAATAAGAAGACGAATGTATTATGGATCTGCATAAGCTGCGGTAATCTGTTCTATGGGGTATCCGCACCGGAGCCCTGTCCGGTATGTGGCGGCTCCCAGGAATACTACGAGTTGAATAAGGATAATTACTAGAGAAATAATTTTTTGATATTTCTTTTTTGTAAGGGGCTGTCTAATCAACGGTTGAATAACCGACGATGGACAGCTCTTTACGATAGAATGTAAGATAGCCAATATTGTGAATGAACGAAAAGAATGATGTGCTTGGTGGTACACGGCGCCCTCGAGTACTTGAGTGTTTATCACATTCATAGCGTGGAAGAATAGTGTGAGATGGTTTATCCATGAGGAGACCGTATGTTCGCCATCGGTACTTAGGTTGTGGCAGTGGCCTGTCTGCCGCAACCTTAGGTACCGTTATGAGCGACATCCCGAGTGGGAACGTGTCTCCGGTGGATAAACCATCTCAAGCTATTCTCGTTAACAAAAATGTGATAAACGGCACTATGTATAAAGGGCGCCGAATAATTACTATGCTCACAAAACAAGAACAGACATTCGAAAATTGTATTGCTTTTCCTTTTTTCCTATGCTATAATTACAACATTATATAGGTAGAAACAATGTCAGGATTAACCGGTCGTAATGGGGCAGAATAAAACCGGAAGAGCTGGCTAAGTAGATGGCGCAGAGAATTCAAGGATGAAGAATTCTTTATCAGATCGGAGATTTCTATGGAGTTTAAATTAACGTCGGAGTTCCAGCCAACCGGTGACCAGCCGGAGGCTATCAAAGCCCTTGTGGAAGGCTTTCGCAGCGGAAATCAGTGCCAGACCCTGTTAGGTGTCACCGGTTCCGGTAAGACCTTTACCATGGCGAATGTGATTCAGCAGATTCAAAAGCCGACCCTGATCATCGCACATAACAAGACCCTGGCAGCACAGCTTTACGGGGAGTTCAAGGAGTTTTTCCCGGAGAATGCGGTGGAGTACTTTGTCAGCTATTATGATTATTATCAGCCGGAGGCTTATGTCCCTTCTACGGATACTTATATTGAGAAGGATTCTGCTATTAATGAAGAGATTGATAAACTAAGGCACTCAGCTACGGCAGCCCTGACAGAACGGAAGGATGTCATCGTAGTTGCCAGCGTATCCTGTATCTATGGTCTGGGTAGTCCGATAGACTATCATAACATGGTTTTATCCTTGCGCCCAGGAATGCTGAAGGACAGGGACGAGGTTTTAAGAAAGCTGATTGATATTCAATATAACAGAAATGATATGGACTTTAAGCGCGGAACCTTCCGCGTCCGCGGCGATGTCGTGGAGATCTTCCCGGCTTCCTCGGCAGATATTGCTGTAAGGATAGAGTTTTTTGGAGATGAAGTTGAGCGGATTCTGGAGATAGATGTATTTACCGGTGAGCTGAAGAGCATCCTTGAGCATGTGGTGATCTTTCCGGCCTCCCATTATGTCGTTGCTCCGGACAAGCTGGAGAAAGCAATTGAGAACATACAGAAGGAGCTGGAGGAGAGGATCCGGTATTTTAATAGCGAGGATAAGCTGCTGGAAGCCCAGAGAATATCGGAGCGGACGAATTTCGATATTGAGATGCTAAGGGAAACTGGTTTCTGCTCCGGTGTTGAGAATTACTCCAGACATCTGATCGGAACTGAGCCCGGTACACCTCCCTATACTCTGATGGATTATTTCCCTGAGGATTTTATGATCATCGTGGACGAATCCCACATTACGATTCCTCAGATCCGGGGCATGTATGCCGGAGACCGTTCCAGAAAGACTACCCTGGTGGATTACGGCTTCCGTCTTCCCTCAGCGCTCGATAACCGGCCGCTTAACTTCCAGGAATTTGAGAGCAAGATCAGCCAGATTATGTTTGTATCTGCAACACCTTCCGTCTATGAGAGTGAGCATGAGCTCCTTCGGACGGAGCAGATCATCCGTCCAACCGGACTTCTGGATCCTGAGGTGACAGTGAAACCTGTGGAAGGTCAAATCGATGACCTGCTGGGTGAGATCCATAAGGAACTGGATAGAAAGAGCAAGGTCCTGGTGACCACACTGACGAAACGGATGGCAGAGGACCTGACAACTTATCTTAGGGAAGTCGGTATCCGGGTGAAATACCTCCATTCCGATATTGATACACTGGAGCGGTCTGAGATCATCCGTGATATGAGAATGGATGTCTTCGATGTTCTCGTAGGGATTAACCTGCTCCGGGAAGGACTTGATATACCGGAGGTTGGATTGGTTGCCATACTGGATGCGGATAAGGAAGGCTTCCTTCGCTCCGAGACCTCTCTGATACAGACCATCGGTCGTGCCGCTCGTAATGCCGGCGGCCGTGTTGTAATGTATGCGGACCATATGACGGATTCTATGAAGAATGCAATTTCGGAGACGAACCGCAGGCGTGAGATTCAAAGGGAGTATAATGAGGCCCATGGAATTACACCTACTTCTATTCAGAAGAAGGTCAGGGACCTGATCAGCATCTCCAAGAAAGCAGAGTCTAATCTGAAGGATATGACAAAGGATATGGAATCCATGTCAAAGCAGGAGCTGGAGGGTATGCTGAAAACAATCACCCAGCAGATGCATGCTGCTGCGGCTGAACTTAACTTTGAGAAGGCAGCAGAGCTGAGAGATAAGATGATAGAACTGAAGAAACAGCTGCTGGAGATGGATCAATAGCATAGATCAGAGATCCCGGGAACAGGCTTAGGCTTACAGCCTAAGTGCCGAAGGACACATAAGGCTATAAATACTTTATTAAATTGAAATAGAACAGGTGGCAATATGTCAGATAAGAAGAATTACATCAGAATAAGAGGTGCTAAGGAGAATAACCTTAAGAACCTGAATGTTGATATCCCCAGGGATCAATTTGTTGTGCTGACGGGCTTGAGCGGTTCAGGCAAATCCTCTCTCGCCTTTGATACAATTTATGCAGAAGGGCAGAGAAGATACATGGAATCCTTGTCCTCCTATGCCAGACAATTCTTAGGGCAGATGGAGAAGCCGAATGTGGAAAGCATCGAAGGCTTACCCCCTGCTATTTCCATAGATCAGAAATCTACGAACCGGAATCCCAGGTCTACGGTGGGCACGGTAACGGAGATTTATGATTATTACCGTTTGCTGTATGCCAGGATCGGAATTCCTCATTGTCCGAACTGTGGCAAAGAGATCAAGAAGCAGACCGTAGATCAGATGGTGGATGAGGTAATGAAACTTCCCCAGGGGACGAAGCTTCAGCTGCTGGCTCCGGTAGTCAGGGGACGTAAGGGCGAGCATGCCAAGCTGTTTGAACAGGCTAAGAAGAGCGGCTACGTCAGAGTCAGAGTGGATGGGAGTCTCTATGAACTCTCTGAGGAGATTAAGCTCGAGAAGAATAACAAACATAATATTGAAATTGTAGTGGACCGTCTTGTGGTGAAGGAAGGAATCGAGAAGAGACTGACCGATTCTGTCGAGAATGTACTGAAGCTGGCTGAGGGGCTTCTGCTTGTGGATATCATTGATGGGGAGATTCTGACCTTCAGTCAGAATTTTGCCTGCTCTGACTGCGGAATCAGCATTGATGAGATCGAACCCAGAATATTCTCCTTCAATAACCCCTTCGGTGCGTGTCCTGACTGTCATGGTATTGGCATTAAGATGGAGTTTGATGTGGATCTGTTGATTCCACAGCCAGAGCTTAGCCTGATTGACGGTGCTGTCGCAGCGCCGGGCTGGGCTTCTATTACCGACAAGGGTAGTTATACCAGATGCATCATGGAGGCCTTGGCGAAGGAATACAAGTTTGACCTGAAGATACCTTATCAGGATTTACCGGAGCATGCGAAGGATATCTTTATCAACGGGACGAACGGGAAGGCCGTGAAGGTACACTACCGGGGACAACGTGGCGAGGGTGTTTATGATGTGGCTTTTGAAGGCCTTGTCAGAAATGTGGAGAGACGTTATCGTGAGAGCGGCTCAGAATCCGTGCGTCAGGAGTATGAGACCTTTATGAGGACAACTCCTTGTAAAGAGTGCAGCGGTAAGAGATTGAAGAAGGAATCCCTGGCAGTTACCGTCGGGGATAAGAATATATCGGAGTTAACGGATTACTCCATCCGGGATCTGGAAGATTTCATGCAGCATCTGGTGCTGACCTCCATGCAGCAAAAGATCGGTGAGCTTATTCTGAAGGAAATCAGAGCGAGACTCAAATTCCTGATCAATGTGGGGTTGGATTATTTGACCCTGGCAAGAGCCACAGGTTCCCTGTCCGGAGGAGAATCCCAGAGAATACGTCTGGCAACACAAATTGGGTCCGGGCTTGTCGGTGTAGCTTATATTCTGGATGAGCCCAGTATCGGTCTGCATCAACGGGATAATGATAAGCTTCTGAAGGCATTGAAGGATCTGAAGGACCTGGGTAATACGCTAATTGTGGTTGAACACGATGAGGATACGATGTATGCAGCAGATTATATCGTGGATATCGGTCCCGGAGCCGGAGAGCACGGCGGCGAAATTGTAGCCGAAGGAACGGCAGAGGATATCATGAAGGTGGAGGAGTCCATCACCGGAGCATATTTAAGCGGAAGAATCAGTATTCCCGTACCGAGTGAGAGACGCAAACCCACCGGATATCTGACCATCCAGGGGGCGGAAGAGAATAATCTGAAGAACATCGATGTTGATATTCCGTTAGGCATCATGACCTGTATCACCGGTGTTTCCGGTTCGGGTAAGAGTTCACTGGTAACAGAGATTCTATATAAGAGACTTGCCAGAGATCTTAACCGTGCGAGAGAGATTCCCGGGAAGCACAAGAAGATGATCGGCATAGAGCAGCTGGACAAGGTCATCAATATCGACCAGTCACCTATCGGCAGAACACCGAGATCCAACCCTGCCACTTATACCGGTGTATTTGATCAGATCCGGGATTTGTTTGCATCTACACAGGATGCTAAGATGAGAGGGTATTCCAAAGGTCGTTTCAGCTTCAACATCAAGGGCGGACGCTGTGAAGCCTGTAGTGGTGACGGAATTATCAAGATCGAGATGAACTTCCTTCCGGATATCTATGTACCCTGTGAGGTTTGCGGAGGGAAGAGATATAACAGGGAGACCCTTGAGGTTCATTATAAAGGTAAGAGTATCTATGATGTACTTAATATGACGGTGGAAGAAGCGGTACGCTTCTTCGAGAATATTCCTTCGATTAAGAGGAAGATTGAGACACTGAATGACGTGGGCTTATCCTACTTAAGACTTGGACATCCCTCTACTGCCCTGTCCGGTGGTGAAGCTCAGAGAATTAAGCTGGCAACGGAGCTGAGTAAAAGGAGTACCGGCAGGACCATTTATATACTGGATGAGCCTACGACAGGGCTTCATTTTGCAGATGTCCATAAGCTGATAGAGATTATGAAGCGGTTCTCTGACACCGGTAATACCGTAGTAGTCATTGAGCATAACCTGGATGTCATTAAGACTGCAGATTATATCATTGACATCGGTCCCGAAGGCGGAGATAAGGGTGGAACGATCATTGCTCAGGGCACACCGGAGGAAGTGGCGGAGAATAAACAATCCTTTACCGGTGAGTATGTGAAGAGATACCTAAAGAATGACAGAGCAGCGGCTAACGAATAGATACCAAGAAATAACAACGGACAGGCCGTAACCGCCTGTCCGTTACATATACGAGGGTGAATACGGCCAAAGTGAATAAACATAAGGCATGGGAGGATATATGGAAAGCAATTTCTTTGCGATGATATCGAGAATGAAGTTCATAGAGCGGTGGGCACTGATGCGTAATTCCAGGCAGGAGAACATCAGTGAACATTCCCTTGAGGTAAGCATACTGGGGCATGCGTTAGCTGTAATCAGTAATGAACGCCTTGGGAATAAGCTGAACGCCGAGAAGGTGGCTTTGATTGGAATCTTTCATGATGCCACTGAGATTATTACCGGTGATATGCCGACACCGATCAAATATTTCAACCAGAAGATACAGGGAGCCTTCAAGGAAGTTGAACTGGCCGCAGCGGATAGACTATTAAAGCTTCTGCCGGAGGATCTGAGGGTCTATTATGAGGATAGCTTTCTGCCCAGAGAAGAGGATGTGTTCCTGTGGAAATTAGTAAAAGCAGCGGATAAGCTATCTGCCCTGATCAAATGTATCGAAGAGCGGAAGGCCGGCAATACGGAGTTCACGAGTGCGGAGCAGTCCATACTGGAACAGCTCAAGGCAATGGAGCTGAAGGAAGTAGACATTTTCATGAAGGAATTCCTGCCTGCTTATGATAAGACGCTCGATGACCTGAACCGATAAACAGGAGCTTAGGAATAAGCTGATCATAAAAATGCAACCAATGGTATACAAAAATGCTAACTCAGGTTGGTAGAGGCCTCCTCCGTTTGGATCTATAATAAGTATGCGTCTAATACATGATGTATCATGGTCAGGAAAGCAGCAGTCATAGCTCGGATGGAGTATCCTTCAGAGGCGTGAACGAATTCAAATGGAAGGTAGGTTAGTGAAGGATGAAATTCCAGGATAAAATCCAAAATCTTAGAAAAGAACATGGATTATCACAGGAGGAGATGGCAGAAGCAGTAGGTCTATCCAGGCAGGCTATAGCGAAATGGGAGACAGGGCTTACTTATCCCGATATTGATAATCTGATTGCATTGAGTAATTATTTTAAAGTAACGATTGACAGTCTGCTAAAGCAGGAGGAGAGCTGCAGCAGCTCTATCACCAAGACTGCTGGCAGGGTAGCGGCAGAGGAGCTGACTGCATTCCTATGCAGAGCCAAAAAGAATACCTATGCCGGCCACGGAGCAGAAAGCACGCCATCCAGACCAAATTCTCATGATTTAATTTATAAGGAAGGCGATTTCACCTATATTGATACCTATCTGGGCGGAGAGTGCTTTAGCGGAGAAGAAGCGGTATGGAAAGGCACTGTTCCGGAGTATGCAATGAATTACTGCGGAAGAGTTCTGGACACTGACTTTAGCGGTGACTTTCTTAAGGAAGCCTTGCTGTTGGTCAGGGAGGATATTCCTTATCGTGGACCCAATGTGTATTATGCCGGGGATTATTCCTATCACTGTATGGTGAACGGCGATATGAACTGGTTCCAAGGCTACGAGGAGATTTTCTGCAGGGGCAGGAAGGTATATGAGTGCTATTTCCATGGCGGTGTGGTGAAATAGCGGACTGCAGAGGAAGTCAACCGGCGGACGAAAAGAATACTAAATTAGCTGAGGAGATAGTATGGTTACGATTGATGGAAAATGGGTGCTGGAAGGTCTGGACCGAAAGGACCCTAAACGGATTAAAACAAGCAGAGAACTCTCAGAATTAGTAGAGGAGATTGGATTCCTTCCCTTGTTTAAGAACCATATACCCGGCTTCTCTGTAGAGGAAAGAACCCTGAGCGAAAACTGGTGGTCCGGCAGACCTGAGGAGGACCCCTGGGAGTGGAGAGAAGTGATCGCTTCAGAAGGTAAAGTTGCATATGGCAAGCTATTCTGTAACAGAGCAGGCTTTATCTCCAGGGAATGGTATCCTTATTACGCAGTACTACGCAGAGACGGATATGATTTTGACAGCAGATATGAGGATGGCCTGGCCAGCAGGAAGCATAAGAATATCATTGATGTTCTGGAACTTAGGGGAGCAATTCCCTCCTATGAGCTTAAGAAGGATGCGGGTTTTCATAAGGAGGGGGAGAAAGGCTTTGAAGGAGCGATAACTGCTCTGCAGATGCAGACCTATGTTCTGGTAAACAGCTTTCATCGAAGGCGTAGCAGGAAGAATGAAGAGTATGGCTGGTCGGTAGCAGACTATACCTTGAGTGAACGTTATTTTGGAGAGGAGCATGTCCGATCTGCCTATAGTATCGGTACTCAGGAAGCATTACACCGTATCATTCATAAACTGAAGAAGCATTTTCCGTCCTTAAGTAATTCAGAGGCGGAAAAGATAATCAGATAGCCTCAGATAGCCGAATACTCTTGCAGTATTCGGCTTTATTCATAATTTTGGACAGGTTAGTTTTATATGAGGCAGGAAAAATATTGTTAAAATTACTAAAATAAAACAAAATATGGTTAACATTATGCATTGAAATTGATACGAAATATGATAAAATACGTTTGTAAAGATAAATATACTTACAAAACGCATTAGTAAAAGCTTTTCCCCCAAATCAAAATAACAGCCGCCGGATGCCCCCGTACGCAGCATCTGACAGCTGTTATTTTACTTTGTAGGAACATATTGTCATAGAATCAATAAAGGGATATAATAGATTATAAATAGACATGCCAACAAGCCGTAAGACCTAATAACAGGAAAGAAGGGATTATTTGAAATCGATATTAACAAAACTTTTTGGTAAAAGTAGCGATAAAAATCTATGCAGCAGTATTCTGTGGAAATTGGTGGGGGCCTTAAGCTTCCTGATAATAGCTTCTCATCCTTTCAAGGCTGAAGCCAGTACAGTTGCTACTCCGACAGCGATTAATGTAGTAGTGGATTACCTGGAGGAGACGGCAACAGTTAGCACGGGCAGCAGTATCAGTACGAAGATCTATGTAAGTAAGGATAATAAGAATTGGGAGATTATGAGCAGTAATGTCCTGGATATCTCAGCTTTACTTCAGACGAGGGAAGTAACCCTTTATTTCAAGGGTAATAAGGAAACCACACCAACGAGTGTAAAGCTTTCTGGAGAGGACAGCTCCCTTAAGGCATTTTATTCTGTATTTGGTGGAGAGGGCAGAGTTAACTTCACTGGAACCTCATTTCCCATTGAAGTTAGAAAAGGCACAAATGGCCAATGGAAGACAATTCCCTCGAACAACTTCTTTGTTACAACACAGTACGAGACCTATGGAGCATCCTTGTATTTCCGAGTGATCGGTACTGCCACCAGACGTCCGGGGAAAATAGTTTCTGTTAAGGTACCGAAGAGGCCTACAGCTCCGTCAGTGAAATTGGACGGAGGCAAGCTGTACATATCCGGCTTAAAACCGGGTGAAACACAGTATCGTGTAGGTGACAATAAAGATTGGACACTCTTCCCTGCAAGTTCTACCCTCAGGACGATGGATCTGAAAGATCTGTTGGGAAACGAGGTTAATACGACAATAAAAGGTGGGACGATTGAATTTAGGACAATCTATAATGACAGTAAGAAGAAGGTAGCTTCCTCTGTTAAGGTCATTGAGGTGCCGGCGCAGCCGGTGGCACCTGAAAATGTTACCCTGACTGGCACCATGCTGACGGCAGTGGATGCAAATAAGAGAAAATATTATGAATATACCATTGTTCAGGGTACGGGCACTCTGGATCTGAAAACTGCAAAGTGGACCTCCTTCACTTCTGCGAAACCGGTCATAATAAAAGCGGCAAAAATAGGGGATAAAATCCATGTGAGAGCTAAGAGCTATACAGATTCGATTACAAAGCAAGTCGTTCCGGCTTCCATAAGTAAGGAATTTACTGTTCAGACGATAACTCAAACATCGAAAAAATAAGGAACGTAACATCTCCTTTGCTAGGGTATAAAA
>JAEZHX010000280.1 GCA_023436765.1 Bacillota bacterium | reverse complement strand
GCAGCACGGATAATTCTCTCTGTACCCTGAGTTGTGACCACCGTAAAGTCCACACCAAGATCCTCTGTTACATGGACACCCTTGCTTCCTACGGCATAAGCACCCTCTGTATTCTCACGGTAGAAGGTCCAGTCAATGCCCTGCTCCGGGATGCGGACCGGTCTAACATTAGCAAAAAGGTCCAGTTCCTTTCTCATCGCCACATTAGCAGACTCCACATTAGGCCAGGGGTCACCCTTTCTGGGGGTTGTGGTGGGTCCCTTTAAAATCACATGACACTCCTTTAATTCTGCTAATACTGCCGGGGGAATCGCAGCATTCTCTGCTGCTCTTCTCTCTATGGTCAAGCCTTCGATTTCTCTAAATACTACCTTACCCGCCTTAATCTCATCCTTCAGCAGGTACTCCATTACTCTCTGTGCCTGTGATGTGATTGCCGGTCCGATTCCGTCTCCTCCGCATACACCAATGATGATTCGGTCCAGAGTCTTATAATCAAGAAATCCTCCCTGCGCCTTCATCTCTTCCACTCGTTTTAACTGCTCTGCGAGCAACTGTCCAAACCTTTCCTTCGCTGCTTCAATTCTATCTGCTGCTATCATGTTAATCCTCCAATTCTATGGTTTCATCGGCCGATACGGATGAACGGACCCGAATTATATTGTATGTCTTTCTGTTATGCTTGTCAACTAAGTCCCAGTAATAGAACCCGGTTCCAATACACGGGATATGGGGGCATGCACACGCCAGTGCACGATGCCCCCCGTTAACCTTTTATGTTTATTTGATTAAGCTAATTCCCAGCTCGTTCTGATATCGATTGATCAGTTCTACCAGCTCATCATCGGTGATTACGGTAACACGGCCGCCTTCGTATTCTACATCCACCCATTCCTTGACCTTCATAACGATGGGGTTGGCCTTATCCACGGCCTTAGTCCCTTTCAGCTTGAAGAAGGTATTGATCCAATGAGCAATACCGGCAAGACCGGAGGTATTGGAAACTGCAACCAGAACCGGGCGATTCAGGAATTTCTCAGTATCGAAGATATTATAAATCTCTTCGTTCTTAAGTAATCCGTCCGCATGGATACCGGCACGGGTTACATTGAAGTTCTTTCCGACGAAAGGTGTTCTGGAAGGAACACGGTAACCGATTTCCTTCTCATAATACTCCGCAAGCTCCGTTATGACGGTGGTATCCATACCATCCAAGGTCCCCTTTAGCTGTGCATATTCGAATACCATCGCCTCCAGAGGAGTATTACCGGTTCTCTCACCGATGCCAAACAGCGAACAGTTGACACTTGCGGCACCATACAGCCAGGCAGTTGTAGAGTTGACCACTGCTTTATAGAAGTCATTATGTCCATGCCACTCCAGCCATTGGGAAGGAACTCCGGCATGGGTCTTTATACCGTAGATAATTCCCTGCACGGAACGGGGAATTACTGCACCGGAGAAATTCACTCCGTAGCCCATCGTGTCACAGGCGCGGATTTTCACTGGAATATGGTATTCTCTGCTAAGCTTCATCAGCTCAGAACAGAACGGAATAACGAAACCATGGATATCGGATCTCGTGATATCCTCCAGGTGGCAGCGGGCGGCAATACCTGTCTCCAGGCATTCCCTGACCACACTGAGATAATGGTTCATCGCTTCTCTCCTGGTCATCTTCATCTTATAGAAAATGTGGTAATCGGAGCAGCTGACTAAGATTCCTGTCTCCTTCATACCAATTTCCTTCACCAGCTCAAAATCCTTCTTGCTGGCTCTGATCCAGGAGGTTACCTCAGGAAATTTGTAACCGCGCTCCATACATTTGTAGACCGCATCTCTGTCCTTCTTACTATATAGGAAAAATTCGCTTTGGCGGATCAAGCCCTTAGGACCGCCAAGCCTATGAAAATAATCGAACATCGTCACGATCTGCTCCGTGGTATAGGGTGCTCTGGATTGCTGTCCGTCACGAAAGGTTGTATCTGTAATGAAAATCTCCTCGGGAAGATTATGAGGTACAATCCTGTCGTTAAATGCTATCTTAGGTACCTCATCATAGGGGAAGAGATTCCGGAACGTATTCGGTTCTGCGACATCCACAAGATTATAAATTGGCTCCTCAAGCTGGAGCAGGTTGTTCTGTGTGTTTTTGTACACTTTTCTTTGATCCATAGCTTTATTCTCCATCCTCTGATCATAAATTTGTTTTATTGTATACAATAATACTTGTATTGTCAAGAATATATTATCAGATTTATTGCATAAATATTTATAGGTTCAACTTGTTAGATAAAAATTCCCGCAGGAAGATAAACTGCTCACCTGCGGGAAGATTCCTTGTACTCACTATGAGATTAATTTTTGACAAGTCTTGCATTGAGTCTTAATAAGCTAAAGACTGAGCCGAAGCCAATCGAGATAGCAGCTGATGCTTTTAAATCAAACCCCAGCGGAATGATCAAACCAAGAATACATATCATTATAATGGAGTGAATTTCTTTTTTGAACAGCATAACTCTCTCCCCAGCTATACAAGTTAATTATTTACATATTTTAACAGTATAACAAGAAGGCTCTATTGTCAATAATGATATCCATATTTTTACAGTTTTTGGTTCGTAGCACGGAACTACCGTATTAACGCCATCTATGTCAACAAAAAAGGTGCTGCTAACGCAGCACCATGGTTACTCTATCAATTTATACGAAATTTCGTATGATCTCATATACTATCGGGACCAAGACTGCCGGCAGAATATTACCACATTTAATTTTCTTACCGAAGATCATATTAATACCAATCCCGAAGATCAGAACGGATCCGATAAAGGAAATATTTGCTATCATCCCGTCGCTTAAATAGGGTCCGACAAATCCTGAGGAGAAGGTGATCAATCCTTGATAAATTCCTACAGGAATGACTGAGAAGAACACTCCGATACCGAGGGTGGAGGCAAAGAAGATAGCCACCACTCCATCGATCACCCCCTTTGCCAGAAGCGTGGAGGGATCATGGGAGAGTCCATCCTCAAGTGAACCGATAATAGCCATTGCTCCGATACAGAACAACAGCGAACTACTGACAAAACCCTCAACAAAGCCCTGATTCTTCTCACCCTTCACTTTCAAGGATTTCTTCAGCCATTCTCCTGCACGGTCCAGCCTCGCTTCTATATCGATAGCCTCACCGACAAAAGCACCGATTGCCAGAGCCACAATCATAAGCATGATGTTCACTGTATCAAGCTTGTTATCCTTCACGACGAGTATTCCCTGTAGTGCTCCGCTGATACCGATAAACATGACAGCCAAGCCAAGAGCACTCATAATCGTATCCTGGAAGCGCTTCTTTAATCCTCCCTTTAATAATATCCCAATTGCAGACCCTAGTAAAATAGCGGCAATATTGCCCAGTGTCCCTAATCCAGCCATAATCATCTGCTGTCCGCTCCTAACCTATGGAACAGCATTTCCTCCCCTTCTTATCATTCTGACCTACTACTTCGGTCCTACTGATCTATGTTTCTCCTTTTTTCTTCTTCTCTCTGTCTTTTACGTTTCCCTCTATCGTTGTTATTCTTTTAGGTGTTATACCAGTCCCGTCGTCTGCTCTACCTCTCTTAACGCTAAGATCGTTCTCTGAAGTAGCTCGTCCAGGTCCCAACCAAGCATATTTGCTCCCTGTTCAATCACATCTCTGGAACAGCCGGCTGCAAATTTCGGTGTCTTGAATTTCTTCTTCACCGAGCTTAATTCCAGATCCATTGTACTCTTCGAAGGTCTCATAATAGCGCAGGCGCCGATCAGTCCAGTCAGCTCGTCCACTGCAAATAGTGCCTTCTCCATCAGATGCTCCGGTTTGATGTCCACACATATCCCATATCCATGGCTCGCGGTAGCCCGTATAATTCTCTCGTCCAATCCCCGTTCCCTCATAATCTCCTGAGACTTCACACAATGCTCTGTGGGATATCTGCCGAAATCCAAGTCATGGAGCAGACCTACCAATCCCCAGAACTCCTCTTCCTCCCCATAGCCTAATTCTCTGGCATAATACTTCATAACGCCTTCCACAATCCGCGCATGCTTTAAATGAAATTCTTCTACATTGTATTCTGTTAACAGCTCCCAGGCCTCTTCCCTGGAGGGTATCTTTCCCATTATGACCTCCTTCTGCCAACCCTACTCCCGGGAGGAATACCGGCTTATCAAGCATTCCTTCCCCATGTATTTAGGTGTCGACACAGCTACCTTACTGCCGACAAGCATGAATAAACTTTATTAATGAATATACATCAATTGCTTTGATAAAACAAGTCCTAAACCAAACGAACACCCTGAGCGATTTTTCCGGTGCGGGTTATCGACAGTGATCCCATCAGTCAAGCAATATGTAATGGAGCTGAATTGTTCCCTGAAACAGATACAAGCAAGGCATTATAAAACGTTCACAAAAAAAACTTGATGAAATATAAAAAATTACATTCGTGTGCTATAATTGAGAAGTGACAAATTTGAATTTGTCTTATCGGAGGAGAATAAATGCAAGAATTAATAAATGGTGCGGGAGCTATTGGATTATATATTATTCCGGCAGTTAGTATTATGCTGATGGCAAGAAAATTGTTGAAAGTGCCAGACGAGCTATTTCGCAAAA
>JAEZHX010000172.1 GCA_023436765.1 Bacillota bacterium | reverse complement strand
GCATTATGCTGTGTAGTCTTATTAGCTTTTACCGCATGTTCATCAAACGACGGTAAGAAGGACGGCAATGGCACGAATAATTCAGCAACAGATAATAACAATAATAATAGTGCCACACCTACAACAGGAGGAACCACAGGCGGAACTACTGGAGGAACCACAGGCGGAACTACTGGAGGAACCACAGGCGGAACTACTGGTGGAACTACAGGAGGAACCACAGGCGGTACAGGAACATCATCCGGTGGAACCACAGGCGGTGGAGCCACAGGCAGTGGCGGAACGTCAGGTGGAACCACAGGCGGCAACACAACCGGAACCACAGGTGTAACTGGTGGAGCATCAAGATAAAAAATATCCTCTTAGGTTATTACAAAATCTAAGAGGATTTTTTTGTGTTAATCTGCTTTACCGATTTATTTTCTATCCTTCTTTTCCATTGCGCATTTCTTACAGATACCTGTTATCTGAATCAAATGATCCTTGATGATAAAGCCTTCCTTTTCAATAGAATGCTCGATATCATCGATTGGACAGGAGGGAAGATCAAAAATTTTTTTACAATCATCACATAGTATAAAATGCTTATGCTCGTTACTGTCGGCCTTAATCCGATAGAACACTTCATTATCCTTGAAATGATATTTATCGATGAGATTCTGGGACAGAAGAGCATCAATGTTTCGATATATAGTTGATTTTGCGATTTTAGGCAATTCCTTCGTTACTTGTAAATGAATCTCGTTAATGGACATGGGATGAGCATTCTCTTTTAATATGGAAAGAATTAATTGTTTCTGCCTGGTATTTCTTGAGTTTTCCATTACATCACTTCCTTAACCGCAATAGAGGCATATAGAATAGATCTCTATATCTTGTTATTGGCTAGTATATTCAGTATTTATAGTGTACTGATAACACTCACGTCTGCTTCTGACCAGCTCACCGGTTTTTTTCATACCGAGCTTTCCGGCAAGCTGCTGCGAAGGCTTGTTCTGCTTATCTATGACTGCTGTGATTCGATCGGGCTGATAGGTTTGGCTAAAGTATTCTATGACAGCGACTGCGGCCTCATAAGCATAACCTAACCGTCGATACTGCTCAGCAATCAGATAACTGAGCTCATATTCCCGGGAACCGTTAATTTCCTTAAGCTCAATTCCGCAGCAACCGATCAACTCTCTGCTGTCTCTTAAGAAAATTCCCCACTGTCCAAAACCATAGAACTGGTAAATATTACGGATATATGCCTTTCGTCTTTCAGCTTCTTCCTCGGGAGAGGAAGATCTGTCATCACAGCAGGCTGACAGCTCCAGCTCTTGCATCATTTGGTATAGGGCTTCGGCATCGGATATATCCAGTTCCTTAAGAATAAGCCTTTTTGTACTGACTATTTCGGAAGGTGCCCAATGCTCTTCTCGGTATACCGTTTGGATGAATTCATAATCTATCTCGTCAAAGCCTTCTACGAGATAGGAGGCTTTCCCGAGATCCTGCTTCCCGGAATTAGGATTAACAAAACCGATACAGGTCATACCTGCTGCGTAAGCAGCATTGACCCCATTCGTGGAATCCTCAATCACGATACATTCCTCCGGGGTGATCCCCAGAAGTCCCGCTGCCGCCAAAAAAATGTCCGGTGCAGGCTTCGGCCGTTCAAACTCCATTCCGGAGACATACCCGGCAAAATAATTCCGAATATGAAGAGAATCCATGACATATTCGATGTCAGCTGCCGGAGATGAGGAAGCTATGAATAATTTCAGGCCATGGGAATAGAGATTCTTTATCGTATCTATCACATAAGGAACGGCAGGATAGCCTTCCTTGACTCTTAGGGTTTCCTTCCAATCCTTATTTGCTGCTAATAGTTCTTCCGGGGAAATGGAGAGAGAAAAATCGTTTACCATCCGCTGGCACATATAATAAGTAGTGGAACCGATAAATTCGGTACAATATTCTACGGGGATATCAACATTGTATTGTTTCAGTGCTAAGACTGCGGCTCTGGCATGCAGAGGCTCACTGTCAATGATAACACCATCCATATCAAATATTACCGCATTCAGCAAGATTGTACCTCCAAGTCACTAGAGTTAAGGTAATGCTTCAGCTTTAACTTAGTGTTTTCTACATAGTATACATCTTTTTTCAGGGCCTTTCAACAACAAAAACAGAGGCTAAAACCTATTCAGCCTCTGCGGTTCAGTACTTTTTCAAATAGCAGTCCGGTTAAGAACCAGACCGGAGCATAATCTAACCGGATTACACCCTTCAGGTTCAGCTTGGCTTTGCTGTAGTCCCAAGGACATGCTTTAAATTTCTTCAGAATGACACCACTGGTGTACTCCGCAAGATAAATGAGTAACAGATAGACACCTCCCCGACATAATGCACTCCTTTTCTTCAGCTTACAGCAGATGGGTGTTAAGAAAGCGGCCAGACCATAAATCGGGAACATCCACACGGAGGTGTGGCAGGCAAGAGTTCGGTCCTTGTGATTTCTGATGGAATTTAAACCGGTCCAGAAGCATTCCATACACCAGCCACATAGGCCACATAGTAAGAAATCATTGACAAAATGTTTTTTCATAGCGATAGTATTAACAGAAGATCATTTCCTATTCGCAATTAATATTCTGATTACAGATACTTAAGTGTGATATGATTAGATACATAAGGAGGGTTACGATGGAGATTGAGAGAAAATATGCAATTCGGGTCATGCCTGTTGATCTGGCTTCCTATCCCAGCAAGAAGATTGAGCAGGGGTATCTTTGCCATAATCCGACCATTCGGATACGTAAGAGCAATGAGGATTATTATCTTACCTATAAATCAGGGAGCGGTGTGAAAGAGAAAAAGGGAGGTGCTCTGATCAGAGATGAGGTGGAGCTGCCACTGACGGAGGAGGCCTACCTGACCCTGAGGGCAAAGACAGATGGGAATATGGTTTATAAAACCCGTTATCTAATACCGCTGAAGGATGGACTGACTGCTGAGCTGGATGTTTTTGAAGGCACATTAAGTGGGCTAGTCTTTGCTGAGGTGGAATTTCCCGATGAGAAGACTGCGGATGAGTTCCTCCCTCCGGAATGGCTCGGTAAGGAGCTGTCCGGAGACAGCAGATTTTCCAATTATCGCTTGTCAAAATTGTCTTCCAGTGACGGTCTGCTTGAATAAAAAAGAATCAGGTTCTTTGGATATGAAAGAACGTATTTGACATAATATGAATGTACCAGTGAAATATCTTCAGGTTCTATTTCATAGGGCTGTTATGCTTCATGTAACAGCGCTCCAGCAGTAAGGAGGTTTAGGATGCCAAAAGACGGTCAACCGGATAATAAAAAAGCCAGAATTGAGAAAGCGCACGGACAAACACCGCTCACGAAAGAAAACCAGAATAAGAATAAGAATGCAAAGCGACAATCCATTAAGCATAATGATGTTTAAAAGGAGGTAACTATGGCAAAAGCAGGAATGAAAAGGCCTGATCCAAGGGAACCCCATGGAACCGAAGGATGGCAGAGGATGAATATCCCCAGAAATGAGCAGGAGCCGGTACCGGAAATTCAAGGAAAGGCAAAGGCGGGACACGAAAAAGCAAATCCTATCCATAGGCCGGAGCATGATGAACACTAGAACAAAGCAGGATATCTTTGAAGAGCTGCAGCAGCATCTTCTTGGGGACGACCGACCCTCGGAATATATCAACAGGTTATCCGCGGAACCGGAATTTAAGGAATACCCCTTTGTACTTCTTCTGAAACTTCAAAGGACCGAGCAATCCGCTAAATACCATCCGGAAGGAAGTGTTTGGAACCACACCATGCTGGTGGTGGATGAGGCAGCTAAGGTCAGAGCACAGAGTGAGGATGAACAGGCCTTTATGTGGGCAGCACTGCTTCATGATATCGGTAAACCGGAGACCACCAGAAACCGTAAGGGGAGAATTACTTCCTATGATCACGATACGGTAGGAGCAGTAAGGGCAGAAGAATTCCTTCGGGAGCTAACACAGGAGGAAGAGCTGATCGGTAAAGTAACAGGTCTGGTCAAATACCACATGCATATGCTATATGTCCTTAAGAAGCTTCCCTTCGGGAATCCTGAGAGGATGCTACAGGAGGTCTCACCACAGGAAATCGCTCTGCTTTGCAGGTGTGACCGTTTGGGGAGAACAGGGGTGGATCTGCAGGAGGAGGAGAAGAACTACAGAGACTTTGTTACTATCATCAGTACGAAGAATAGAAAGGGAAATTGAGTGAATAGTTATACGAATGTATTCATCTACCTGTAATGATTGAAATATGGATACTGAAAGGCAGTATATGACTTTGTACCTATGGAGTCGATACACTTCAGTATCCTTTTTTGTGCATAAAGAAAAAATATTGTTATAAATATGCATTTTTGAGAAAAAACTATATATTATGACGAAATATGCGGCGGAGCAGTCCGTGTGGAAAATTTAGCTGGATTTTTTTATCACTCTATCATATAATTAAGGTTAACGTTAATTCGTTAAGGTATATTATTTTGGAAATGAGGTTAGTCAGATGGCAGAAAATTATGTGTATACGATTACCAAGAAGGAAAGTCTTGCTAATTCCATTTATCTGATGGATGTCAGGGCTCCCAGAGTTGCGAAGAACTGCTATCCCGGTCAGTTTGTTATTGTTAAGATGGATGAGAAGGGTGAAAGAATTCCATTAACAATCTGTGATTATGACAGAGAAGCCGGAACAGTTACGATTGTTTTTCAAGCCATCGGATCTTCAACGAAAGTAATGGCGGAATATGAGGAAGGGGAAGCATTCCGGGATTTTACCGGACCACTTGGACACAGATCAGAGTTAATAGAGGAACCCAGGGAAGAGCTTCTTAAAAAGAATATATTATTTGTAGCCGGAGGTGTCGGTGCGGCTCCTGTTTACCCTCAGGTTAAGTGGATGAAGGAGAACGGCTATGATGTGGACTGCATTATTG
>JAEZHX010000166.1 GCA_023436765.1 Bacillota bacterium | reverse complement strand
TGCGTTCCGTCCTTGTGATGCGGAACGCAGACACTATGAAAGGCTATATAGAGGAACGGGCGGTTGAGATCGCTAATTATATCATCGATAACAATGCGACTGTGAGGCAGACCGCTAAGCAGTTCGGCATATCGAAATCAACCGTACATACAGTAGTTACAATTCAGAACAGCGTTTCCTGATAAGAGCCAGACTCATGAAATGCTTTTAAATAGGACTTTGGATGCGAAAGTATCTGAGGTCTTTTCTTGTTATATAAAACGATAATAATTATTATTTTTATGTTTCCATTTTTTACATTTTATTGTATAATATATTTTAAATATATCAGAAACGATAAACTGTTAATTTTTACATCTATATTTTGGAGTCAGGAGGTCCGTTTCTATATGAAAAAAGATAAACTGTTTAAAATAATAAAAATCAGTTTGTTAGTTTTGTTTGGCCTTCTATTAACGTTAGGAATCACAGGATACTTCATTCTTCATTCCTATATTAATAAGATGAATTTGATCGACGACAGTAAAATAAAACTTACAACAGAAATCAATGATACTACGGTGGATATCAATCTTGATCAGGAATCTGAGGAATTGATACCAGAAGGAACACCCGTGATTAATTCGCCACAGGAGGATATCGATCAGCTGGAGAAAGCAATCCTCGAAAATACCATGAAAAACGCCGATGTAACAAGAAACAGTAAGGATGTTTATAATATATTATTGATTGGTGTTGATTCCAGGGAAGGGGGAAGTTCAGGGCGTTCCGATGCCATGATTATTCTTTCCATCAATGAAAAGAAGCAATCCATAATACTGACTTCCCTCCTGAGAGATATTTATCTTAGTATTCCGGGTTATAAGAATAACCGTATCAATGCTGCTTATGCATATGGTGGAGCGAACCTGCTGGTTGAAACCATCAAAGAAAATTTTAATATTGAGATAGACAAATATGTGTCGATAGATTTTTATACCTTTATTGATGTTGTTGATTCAATCGATGGAATTGATTTGGAGGTAACAGAAAAAGACATCCCGATTATTAATTATTACATACAGGAAATAAATCGGCATTATGGTGTGGATGAGAGCAGTGACCTGCTGACGAAATCCGGCAGTTATTTATTTAACGGGAAACAGACGCTTGGATTTGTCAGGAATCGTTATAACGGAACTGATTTTAAAAGAACAGAGCGTCAACGGAACGTCTTGCAGAAAATCTTTAATAAAGTTAAGAATTTAAATCTGATCGAGACAAAAAAGCTGTTGGATCATGTACTGCCAAACGTTACTACTAATCTTACAGAAAAGAAAATCATTTCATTATTACTATCATTGCCGTCATATAAAAATTATGGGATCGAACAATGGAGTATTCCTATGGAGGGATCCTATTCCTTTTTAACGATCAATCGAATGGCAGTCATTCAGGTTGATTTTGAAGAAAATAAAAACGAGCTTTATAAAAAGGTGTATGGGGAGTAGCAATAGGGTACAAAAGGAGGGGTTATATGAATAAGGAACTTAATATTGATGTGAGAAGGTGTCTGAAGGCAATCCTAAAGAAATGGTGGCTAGTAGCTATTGTAGGAGCAGGATGTTATTTTGCCGCTTTTCTGATAATCACACTATTTCCAAGGGAGGATGAGTATACTGCAGAAACTACGGTATATTCCATAACAGCCTCTGCCAATTCGACCCTATCCATATATTCTGATATTATCACCAGTTATAAGGTATGTGTCCAGGCTGCAGATTCCTTGAATATACCTAACATTGATGCCAAAGAAATCAGAAAGATGCTTTCCGTAAATGATTATACAAAATCTCTGGTTTTAGGAATCCGTGCCACGTCACCAGATGGTATGCTGGCGATTCGGGTGGCTAATGCTGTTTCAGAGGCTTTTGTTTACGAGGTGAATAACATAATAACGAACGATTCGCTTCGATTGCTGGATGAAGCGACCTCAGCAGAATTATCCTATAATAAGCGAGTGGAACAGTTAAAATTGAGAATCATTGCAGCCTTAGCAGGAATCGTTATCTTGTGCATCTGGATTACCTTGCGTGAGATGTTTACTAAGAAAATATATAATTTGGCGGATATGAAACTAGATGGGGAGATTGATGTGATCGGAGTTATTCCGGTGTTTGACAAGAAAATGAAGGGAGAAAAATAGTATGAAGATATTGGCCGAATTTTATCGTCATACAAACCAATTTATCAATGATTCAATCGATCGTATTATCGTTGAAATACATCTAAAAAAACAGAAGGAAGGGTATAAGACCATAATGTTAAGTGGCTGCGAACCGGGGGTTGGCACCACAACACTTTCCATCAGTCTGGCGATTTCGCTGGCAAATGCGGGGTGGAGAACCATCTTAATCGACGGGGATCTGCGTAAAGTTTCAAAGTACAAGAGATTAAATGAGAATATTACCATTGGTTTATCTGAATTCTTATCGGGAACAGACTTATATCAAAAAGTGGTATATGACACCAATCATAAGAATTTATCCTATATGCCCAGCGGGGGAAGAGTGAATAATCCGATCAGTCTATTATGTTCCGGCAGAATGGAGGAATTGATCGCACAGCTGGAAAATGACTATGACTATATCATCATGGATATGCCTTCCATAACAACCTCGGTGGATCCCAATGTTATAGTAAGTAAAATGGATGGAGTGATTCTGGTAGCCGAATATGCGAAAACGGATATCAGAAGCGTCAGGGAATCAAGAGAGATCCTTCAGAAAGCGGGGGGCAATCTACTGGGGATTATTTTGAATAAGGTGGAAGGTTCCGAGTATAGACATATCCTGAAGAACTATGATTATTATAAAACACAGAAATATATCAACAGAAATAATTCAAAATAATTAGGATTACATAAAAATACGCAAGGTAGATCGCTGAGGAAGGAATACATATGAGAATATTAATGGTGAATAAATTTTTATATCCCAATGGAGGAGCTGAGACCTATTTCTTTAAAGTAGGAAGATACATGGAACAGGCGGGACATCAGGTGGAATATTTCGGTATGTATCATGAAAAAAATATTGTAACAAACAGTGCGGGGGAATATACTGCTGCGATGGATTTCCACTCCACCGGTATAGAGAGGCTGCTCTATCCGTTTCGTATTATATATTCCTTTGAAGCAAAACGCAAAATAATGAGGGTCCTTGAGACATTTAAGCCGGATATCGTTCATTTGAATAATATCAATTTTCAACTGACACCATCCATCATTGAGGAGATACATAAGCAGCATATTCCGATCGTCCAGACAGTACATGATTACCAGATGATCTGCCCAAACCATCTGATGTTTGATAATGATAAAAAACCCTGTGAATTGTGCTTGCACGGAAGTAAGTGGAATTGCACCAGAAAGAACTGTATCGGTTCCTCTAAAATAAAAAGTATGATTGGCTCGCTGGAAGCGATTCTGTATCAGCACAGAAAGACCTATCAGCTGGTGGACCGGTTCATCTGTCCGAGTAATTTCATTGAGAATAAATTAGCCGAGACAAATTTATACGAGGGAAAAACTTTAACCATACGCAATTTTGTTGAATTGAAAGACACAGAAGCCTATGACGAGAAAGAGGATTATGTTCTTTATTTCGGAAGGCTGTCAGAAGAAAAGGGACTTGAGATGTTCCTCAACTGCTGCAGGAGGCTATCTCAGATAAGGTTTAAAATTGCCGGCACAGGGCCCATGGTGGAAGCCTGTAAAGGGATACGAAATGTTGAATTTGTCGGCTTCAAAACAGGCGAAGAATTAGATACGCTAATCAGAAGGGCGAAGTTCACCGTATATCCCTCTATCTGGTACGAGAACAGTCCCTTAGCTGTTCTTGAATCAAAGTCACTCGGCACTCCGATCATTGTATCCAATATGGGAGGAATCCCTGAACTGGTGGAACATGATGAGACCGGCATCATCATCGATGATATTAATGAAGATAAGCTGACGGGTGAAATACAGGCACTATATCAGGACGATGAGAAGATTAAGAGATTATCTAAGAACTGCATAGAGAAAAGAGAGAAAATGATATCATTAGAAGTCTATGGAAGTAAGGTAGCTGAAGTGTACCGGCAGCATGTGAAAGATGCTTAAAGTGGAAGTGATTAGTGCAGGAGTGAGATTATGCCAATAATATCAATCATTATACCGGTTTATAATACGGAAGAACCATATTTAAGAAAATGTCTGGATAGTGTTGCGAAGCAGACCGCTCAGGACCTGCAGGTTATTCTTGTGGATGACGGCTCTACGAACAATGCCGGAATAATATGCGATGAATATGCCGACATGCTTCCGGCTTTTCAGGTATTACATATCGAAAATCAAGGAGTTTCTAATGCCAGGAATATGGGGATGAAGGAAGCCACCGGTGAATATCTGATGTTTTTGGATTCGGATGATTGGCTTGAAGAGAACCTGTGCTGCCGACTGATCAATTATCTGGAGGGCGGTAAACCGGAGGTCCTGGTATTTCATTATACGAAGGTAATGCAGGAGGAAATTATTCCGGGTACCATTGATTTACCGAATTATACATTTCCGAGCAGTGAGCTGAAAGAACTGCAGTTAGTCATATTACGTTATTCGAAGCAGTATCCGGGAATCAATCTTTGTACTCCCTGGTGCAAGCTATATAAAACCGATTTGATTAAGCAGAATGATCTCACCTTCATCAAAGGACTGAAAAGAGCAGAGGACATGCTCTTTAACCTGAATGTTCTTGAATATGCAAAGGATGTCAGGTTTCTTAATGAAACCGGATATTATTACAGGCTGAATGATTTCTCGGAAACCCAGACGCTCACACCCAGGATCACGGAGCTGTCAAAGCAAATACGCGGATACCTGGAAGAGTTTATCATAAGCAGAAACAAAGAAGAACTATTTATAGAAGCGTTAAGTGCATACAGTACCGATAATATTTTTGAACAGCTTTATATGTATTACGGTCAGAATAAAGATACGAGAAAGGATTTTTACGAGCTGTTAAAGCAGGAACCCTTTCGATCCGTACATAAAAAAGTAAAGTTAGCCCGACTGCGTTACAAAAAGTTAAGATTATATACATTAGCAGCCAGGCTGAAGCTTAGAAGAATTTTTATATTTGGGATCTATATAAAAAATAAAACCGCGCTGAGAGGCAGACTTTTTACTTATTAATTAATGCTTAAGGGAAGGAGTGGTAACATGAAGGTGGCAATGATCGGTCATAAACGTATCCCTTCGAGAGAGGGTGGAGTAGAAGTCGTAGTGGAAGAATTAGCGAAGCGGCTTGTAAAAAAGGGTCACAGGGTTGAGGTTTATAACCGTAAGGGAAAGCATATCGCCAATCAAGACCTTCCCGGGTATCGTGACAGCTATTATGAAGGAATCAGAATTAGAACCATTCAAACCATCAACAGAAAAAGCCTGGATGCATTCCTGTATTCCTTCGCCGCTACCCTAAGGGCGCTGTTCGGCAGATATGATGTCATTCATTATCATGCAGAAGGCCCCTGTGTTATGCTAGTTCTCCCTCATTTATTTAAGATTCGGACAGTAGCAACGATACATGGACTGGACTGGCAGAGGGCAAAATGGGGAGGCTTTGCAACAAAATATCTGTTGTTAGGGGAAAAAATCGCTGCAAAATACGCGGATGAAATTATAGTATTATCAAAAAACGTTCAAGCATATTTCGGTAATACCTATCATCGTGATACACATTATATTCCGAATGGTGTTATGGTACCTCAAGCCAAAGAGGCTGATATCATTAAGCAGAAATATGGCCTGGATAAAAACGGGTATTTCCTGTTTCTCGCCAGAATTGTTCCGGAAAAGGGGCTTCATTACCTGCTGGAGGCCTATCAACGTCTAGATACTGACATCAGGCTGGTTGTAGCTGGGGGCAGTAGCCATTCGGATGAATATGTCGAGCAAATCAAGGCTGTTGCGGAAAAGGACAGTAGGATCATAATGACGGGCTTTGTAGAAGGGAAGGAGCAGGAGGAGCTTTTCAGCAATTGTAGGGCTTACATCCTACCGAGTGAAATCGAGGGGATGCCGATCAGCTTACTGGAGGCCATGAGCTATGAGAGAAAGTGCATCATCAGCGATATTGCGGAAAACCTGGAAATCATTCAGAACTGCGGCTATGCATTTGAAAAAAGCAATGTAAACAGTCTGCTGAAGCAGCTACAGAGGATACTTAGCGAAGAACAGAGTGACGATGCGGGACACTGTCCGTATTATGATTTGTCAAGGTTCAATTGGGATAGCATCACCGACCGTCATATACAGCTATATTTAGCGCAGATATATAATTAAGTAAGGGATTCCTTCTCAGAAGGGAGGGCATTGGTATATATGGGAAAACATGCATATCTGATCATGGCACATAACCATTTTGGGTATTTAAAGCAGCTGCTGAAAGCATTGGATGATCCCCGGAATGACATCTACGTACATATTGATAAAAAAGCAGAGTTTAATGACCTTGAGCTGCTGAAAGAGGAGATATTGTATTCCTCGGTTTTTTTTATACAGCGGCGCGATGTGAAATGGGCGGCTTACAGCGGGATATTGTGTGAAATGGATTTATTAAAGGAGGCAACCGCCGGACATCAGTATGATTACTATCATCTTCTGTCAGGAGCCGATCTGGTGCTTAAGCCACAGGACGAGATTCATCATTTTTTTGATCAGAACAAGGGCTGTGAATTTGTTGCCTTTGATGCTGAGGTAATGGACCCTCAGTATTTAGAACGTATTAAATATTATTATTTCTTTCAGGATGTCTATGGAAGAAACCGTAAGAACATCTTTTTGTTAGCACTGTTTGCCATAGATAAAGCCCTGTTGTTTGTTCAAAAGCTGCTTCACATTAACAGGCTGAGAACGGAAACAGTGACCTTTCAGAAGGGTGCCAACTGGTTCAGCATCACCCATGATTTTGCCTGCTATGTATTACAGCAGGAAAAGTGGATTAAGAAAGTCTTTCGATATAGCTTAAGCGGGGATGAATTATTTCTACAGACCATATTAAACAATTCCATATTCAGGAATAATTTATACCAAACAAAGAGCCTGAAGGAAAACACCAATCTAAGGCTGATTGACTGGGAAAGAGGGAAGCCATATACCTGGAGAATTGAGGACTATGATACGTTAATCCATTCGGATATGTTTTTTGCAAGAAAGGTTGATCCTGAGACCGATGATGAAATTATCAACAGGATAGAATTAGCGATAAAGAATAAGCAGGGGATAGCATGATAAAAGTCGATTACAGGTGGATCAGAATTTCATATATACTTTTCGTCATAGCGTGGGTCATCGGAGATATGCGGAACAATATCAACGATGATTTTAAGTATATTTTTATGCTGCTTGTGATTGTGATCGGTGTTGTCATACTGATTGGAGATTCCAGTCCGATACGCAATATTGATGATCTGCTGCTTATTATGTCGGTCCCCGTAATCTTAGGTATCATAACCCTTCTATATTCCGTAATGAATGGTATGAAGCTGTTAATGATGTGGGATATGTTTTATCTGACGATGCCTTACCTGATGGTTTTTGTCATCATAAACGTCGATCAGAATAAGAATCGGGAGTTCTATTTCGACTGCCTGCTAATCGGACATATCGCACTATTTTTATATCAGTTTATCGATATCCTGGACCTGGAGCATATTAAGATGATTTCCTTTGTGAAATCCTTCTCTCCGTATGAATCAGTAACTGCTCATATCTTTACGCTGCTGTTTTATTATTACTATGTGAAGAATAAGAAGGTCCGGTGTTTGCTGGCATTGTTTTTCGGTATCCTGTCCTATAAGCGTCTGCATGTTGTGTTTGCGGTGGCAGTGTTACTGTTCGGCTGGAGTATGAGAAAGCTAAAAGTAAGTAAGTACATAGGTAATATTGTAAAATGGTTTTTCATAAGCTCACCGCTTGTACTTTATGCTCTGCTGACAGATCAGTTTGCTTCCTGGTTCCAGTTTACCTTCCATGTGGATTTTGGACAGTTTACAATGGGCAGGTTTGATCAGCTAAGGGAAGTGATCACAACTGACATCACCAATTATGGATTGGGGAGCATCAAATATTATTTTGATAGCCAGGGAGCTTATATCAACAGATTACACTGTGATATCATACGAATCTTAATTGAGACCTCGATCATCGGATTAATCACCTTAGTTTATGCGTACTTTAATGTAGCGAAGAAAAACATATATTCGTTGATCCAAATGACCTTTATTTTTATGATCATGTTTACATCAACTGTTCTTAATGGATTTCTCGGGTGGTTCGTTGTATTTCTTTCCATGGATGAGTTCAACCGCATGGATTCAACCGATCAAAATGTAGGAGCTAAACTGATCAGGAGGAGTGGAATACTAAGTATTAAGTTCCGTTCTGACTGATGAGTACTCACTGGCAGTATAAGAGAGGTGACTTATGACACGATACGTGATTTTATTTTTGACCGCTATATTCGCGTTCAGTATACTACAGGGTTTTACGGAGGACCCTGCGATATCACTTACAGCGAATACGATTCAAATGGAGAAGGGGACCTCCTATGACATTAATATTAAGGGGAAAAGACCCGGGTTGACCTACCGCTGGACAACCTCTGACCATAAGGTTGTAACGGTAAATAGTCAGAACGGAAAAATAAATGCAGTCAATGTCGGAGAAGTACTGATCAGCTGCTTTATTACAGGTAAAAAGGGAGAAAACATACAGCTTCAGTGTAAAGTAACCGTAGGAGCTGAGCCTTCCGGTCCGAGGCTGAAGAAAACACAAATAAATCTGATGCGGGGAGAACAGTTTGATATAAATATATCCGGAAAGATCCCAAAATCAAAGTATAAGTGGTCCTCATCAAATAAAGCAGTAATAGGAATTAATGTATTCAATGGGCTTGTGACGGCGCTTGATGACGGAGAAGCGAGGGTGACCTGTACGATAACTGCTCCTGAGAAGCATATTATAATCCTAACCGCAACTGTCAATGTAAAGGAACAGTCAAATATCCTTTGGGAGGAAGATTTTGATTCGGCGACTCTTGATAGGGATAAATGGGATTATGAATATGGATATGTTCGTAACTCGGAGCTGCAGGAATATACGGACAGAGCAGAAAATGTATATCTTCGGGATGGGCATCTGGTATTAAAAGCATTAAAGGATGGAAAGGGAAACTGGACCTCGGCCAGTATCCATACCAATAATAAGCTGGAGGTTGGCAATGCCAGAGTTGAAGCAAGAATTAAGCTGCCCTATGAAAGCGGAGCATTTCCTGCCTTCTGGATGCTGGGAGCCGATTATGAGGTGGATTACAGCAGGCAAAGGGGCAGAGGTGATACCTGGCTGGAGGCAAGAGAAATCGATATTATGGAGGCGTTCGGCAAGGCTACCAGGGTGCAGGGAGGTGTATTTATTCAGGCTCACCCGGGTGCCACAGCCCTAAGCCAATATGCCGGTAAATCGGAGGAGATTGATATCACAGAGTTTCATATCTACGCTGTCGAGAAAAGCGAGGAAACGATTAAGTTCTATTGTGATAATAAATTATATTATACACATGAGATTACGGATGATGGAATGAAGGAGCCTTTTTATCTTTTATTAAATCTGGCGGTGGGGGCGGCAGGAGGAATTCCTGATCCGTCGGTCACTGAGATGGAAGTGATGGTTGATTATGTAAGAGTGACAGCACTGGAAGGCAGACCAATCACAGAGGTGGAGTCGATTACCCTGGATAGGGTGGAGTTTATCGGAAGAGCAGGTGCTGTGAAAAAGCTTAATGTTACATTATTGCCTTCCGACGCTCAGGACAGAACAGTAACCTGGAGCTCCTCTGACCCGGGTGTTGCGCTCGTTTATGGCGGATATGTGCGTTTGCTTAGGACAGGGACCAGCATCATATCAGCTACCGCTTCTAACGGGGTAACAACAGTCTGTAAAGTGGTTTGCTATTAGTCTGTGCCTGACCGGCCATGTGTATCGGTAAGAAACCGGTGCAGACCTGAGTCAGTCTGACAGAAGGGAGGGGAGGATATATGAACAGCATAGTCCTTGAGGAGATTAATGTAATCGGTCATCGCCTGGAATGCAGGTACACTGTTAAGGGTGAATGGAGAAGATATTTTAGAGATACTGATACCTATTTTGCAGAATACGGGAGAGAGCTTGAAGGGATCCCCAAAAGCATAGCGGTCATTCCGTTCCTATGTAATGTTTTACCTCTGGTATGGATCTTTAACGCTGAGGTGCTGCTGGAGGATATCGATCGGGATTTTTACGAAAGTATAGATGATTTTAAGCGCGGCTATGTGAATATGTATCCGAATGAGTCCTTCAGAGGTAAAATTACAGCCCGAAGAATAACGGATAACAATCGAGGGGATCTGGACGGTGCGGCGGTATTTTTTAGCGGCGGAGTCGATGCATATCATACGCTGATTTCACATATAGAGGAAAAACCAATCCTGGTAACTCTATGGGGAGCCGATATTCCTTTTGAGGACCCTGCGGGCTGGGAGCTGGTGGATCAGCATATACAAGGCATTGCCCATCAGAATCACCTCGAGTACATACCGATTAAAACCTCATTCCGAAGATTTCTGAATGAGGTGGCACTGAATGAATACGCCTTTCGCCTGATTGAAGATGACTGGTGGCATGCGTTCCAACATGGAATAGGGATCATTGGACATATTGCTCCCCTGGCCTACCAATATAAAATCAAAACAGTATACATTGCTTCTTCGTTAACGATAGAGGATATTTCGAATTGTGCTTCCGATCCTTCGATAGATAATTACGTTAGATTTTTCGGTTGCCGGGTGATACACGACGGATATGAATATAGCCGTCCGGAAAAAACAGACCGTATCAGCGTATATGTGAAAAAAACCGGCAAACCAATACAGCTCAGAGTATGCTGGGAGTCCAAGGGAGGTTCTAATTGCTGTCACTGTGAAAAATGCTATCGCACCATCCTATGCTTATTAGCCGGCAAAAATGACCCAAGGGAGTATGGCTTTCACTACCGGGAAGAGGAGTTTGCCGGTATGATGAAGGATTTCAGAATAAAGCTGCACCTTCTCGATGCGACGTATTTTGTAGTTTATAGAAGTATACAGAATTTAATGCGTAATAACTACACGAGACAGGATATCATTCCGGAGTTAAGGTGGTTTTACAGGGCTGATCTGGATAAGGAGCAGTCCTTTCAGAAAAGATTACTATATCGTTTCATACGCAAGGGGAAGAACCTGTTAAGAAGCAAAGCTTTTAAGAGCAATCTATTTTGATAAGGAGCTTGAAATATTGGAGAGAAAAACCAGAAAACAATATGTGGCAATGAATATTTTAGCGGGCTCCGTCAGCCAGGTTATTGCCATGGTTTTGCAGCTGATTGGGAGAACCGTTTTTATTCATACCCTAGGGATAGAATATCAGGGAATTAATGCTATGTTTTATAATATTCTTATGGTACTGTCCCTGGCTGATCTGGGCTTCGGGTCTGCCATTATTTACAGTATGTATAAGCCCTTGGCAGAAAATGATACGAATACGGTGGTTGCTTTATTGACCTATTATAAAAAGATCTACCATAGACTGGCAGTCATCGTAGCGGTGATTGGAATAGGCATGATTCCTCTGCTGCCGTTTGTGGTAAATCTGAATACGGCCATACCGTACCTGCCGGTTTATTATCTGCTATATGTTGCAAATATTGTAATTTCTTATTTGATGTCCTATAAATATACGATCATTACAGCGGATCAAAAGAATTATTTAATTACATCCTATTCCCTGATCGGCTCCATCCTGCAAACAATAGCACAGATTATCGTTTTGGCTGTATTTAGAAACTTCATGCTGTACTTAATTATTTTCAGCCTCAGAACCTTTCTGGTTAACTGGTTTCAGACCAATAAAGCAAAAAAATTATATCCCTATATTCGAAACACAGGAGAGCTGGATAGAGAAGCCAAGAAAAGCATCTTTGAAAATGTGAAATCAATGTTCCTATACAAATTAGGCGGTGTTCTGTTAAATAATACGGACAATTTTATCATATCCATGATGATCGGGACAGCCGCTGTGGGCTTCTACTCGAACTATCTGACGATTATCGCTGCCATCTATGGCTTTACCGATATTCTCTATAACGCAGTAACCTCGAGTGTCGGAAGTCTGAATGCCTCAGAGGATGACGAGAGAAAATTTGAAATTTTTCGTGTGTTGAATTTTATTGATTTTTGGCTTATGACATTTTGCTCGGTTTGTTTTTTGGTTCTGTTTAATGATTTTATCACCCTGTGGGTGGGTAAGGAATTTGTCTTTGGTATGCTGACCGTTATCATCATCGTAGTAAATTTCTTCATGCCGGGATCCATCACCACGGTAGCTATTTATCGGGATACCACCGGACTTTTTAGACAGACGAAATATGTTTTTCTGATCACAGCCGCTATCAATCTGGTACTTTCGGTCCTATTAGGAAAGCTTTACGGCTTATTTGGGATCCTGCTTGCTACGGCGATCTCCAGACTGTTAACAAATATGTGGTATGAGCCATTGATACTATTTAAGTTATATTTTCAAAAATCAGCCGGGATATATTTTAAAAGACAGGCCCTCTATTGGGTGATAGCGGTTGCCTGCAGTGCGATTACCTATGCGATAAGCAGTACCATCAGTACCATCTCTGTATCGAATCTGATACTAAAGCTGATGATTTGCATCATTGTGCCGAATGTAATTATATTAGTCTTATTCCTTCGTAGCAATGAATATAAATACATCCATCAACAGGTGATTAACAAAATAATATGCAAAATCATGAAGAAAGAGACAACAAATTCATAAATACAGGAAATTATCTCAAGTGTGGGAGTAGCCTATGAATCATTCAGTCAGTATCATTATTTCAATCTATAATGCGGAGAATTATCTCAACCGTTGTGTTGAGTCCATCCTTAGGCAGACCTATCGTAATCTGGAGATCCTCCTGGTGGATGCAGGCTCCACGGATAACAGTCCAAGGCTATGTGAGGCTTATGCACAAAAGGATTCGAGAATTAAGGTAATCCATAGGGATAAGGGTGGGCTCCCGGAGGCAAAGAATGCCGGACTGAAGGAAATCAGCGGAGATTATGTTTATTTTCTTGATGGTAATGACTATGTGGCTGACACCTTGGTGGAAGCTGCTTTAGAGAAGGCGGAGGATACCTCGGCCGACCTGGTGCTGTTTCACTATAAAAAGGTGGATGAGTTCGATAACCTATTATCCACGGTAAGATTTCAAACTGCAGAAGCAGAGGAACAGGACATCCTAGAACTTCTGATGAGGCCTCTGTTGGGAAGCAGGGAGGGGTTAGAGCTTGGGAACAGATTATTTAATGCTTCCCTTATCCGGAAGAAGCATCTGCGCTTTTGGAGTAATGAAGCAAATTTCTCGGAGGATCGGGGATTTGCATTAGCCTATGCAATCCATGCGAGGCGGATCTCCTTTCTACCCGAAGTGCTGTATTACTATCGGATACGAAAAGGCTCGAATCGGGCGTGGTCACCTAAGGAACCCAGGCTGTCAGAAGCAGTTGAATTATGTAAGCTTCTGAAGCAGAGGTTGATGGCTTCGTATAGAAACAACAGCCTTCATAAGAAATATTCCATCCTGCTTTTTGGCTTGATGAATGAGGAGCTGGCAAAGCTCCACTTATACAATTATAAAACCACGCTATCCTCTGTGAAGGATAAAAGGTTCCTTTATAGTCAGATCAGATGGGTGATAAGAAAGCCCGGATTATTAATGAAATACTACGGGTTTGCTTGGGGAATGGCTCTTTTACTGCAATGTATTATGATCTCCTCCAAAAGAACGGAGAAAATCGGAATCCATATCATACATCTGATTAATAAGTGCCAGAAAATATCGGAGACCTATCAATATAATAAAATGAAGATAGGCTTAAAAAAACGGCTATTTTTAATAGGCTGTGAGGATTTTTGGAACCTGGGAGATCAGCATATCGCGATATCAGAGCTTCAATACCTTAAAGAATATTTTCCGGATTATGCTATTATTGAGATTACTGCCTCTCAGTATTTTGCCGTGAATCGTCTTCTTCCGTTTGTGATCCGAAGAAGGGACCTGATCTGCATGCATGGTGGAGGAAATATCGGAAACTTCTATATGCTTGCAGAATATATCCGCAGAGACCTGATGAAGAAATTTCCGACAAATGAGAAGGTGATTTTCCCTCAGACCATTCACTATGATGCATCCGACAGAGCAAGGGCTGAGCTTTATGAGGACCAAAGCGCAATCAGACGGACCAAAAACCTGACCCTATGCCTTAGAGAAAGGGCTTCCTATGAACTGGCAAAGCGGTACTTTAACTGCAGGGAGATCTTAATACCGGATATCGTCTTGTTTTCAGACTATACAGATCAATTTAGTTTTGAACGGAAAGGTGCACTTCTTCTCTTGCGAAATGATTTGGAGGGTGTTATGTCCGAGCAGGACAAGCAGCTGATCAGAGGGGTCGTACAGCAGTACACTTCTGATATTCGGATGAATGATACGCAATTAATAGCGGACATTCAGGTTTATGACAGAGAAGAGGTTGTAGAGGAGTTTATCAGTAAAATAGCGAAAGCCGAATTTGTCGTAACCGATCGTCTGCATGGAATGGTGTTCTGTGCAATAACCAGAACTCCCTGCATCGTACTTCCGAATTATAACCATAAGGTTGCGGGAGTCTATGAATGGATCTCGGGACTGGAGTATATTATCATGATTAAAAATATGGGTGAGCTTAATGAGGCTTTGAATAAGCTGAGAAGAATGGATGGAGCTGTGTATGACAAAACGGAACTGCTGAAAAGGTTTGATGCTCTGTCAAAGCTGCTGAAGAGTAAAATCAGTGTTCCTTAACCTAAGCTGAACGAGGGAGGGAAGAATTTATATGAATGAGAAGGTAAGTGTTATTATTCCGATCTATAAGGTAGAAAAATATATTCGCCGATGTATTGAATCCACCCTTGCACAGACCTACCGTAATCTGGAGATTATATTGGTGGATGATGGCTCCCCCGATAGCTGCCCGGCCATTTGCGATGAATATGCGAAGCAGGATCACAGAATTAAGGTGATACATAAACCGAACGGCGGCCTTTCCGATGCGAGAAATGCTGCGTTGAAGGTCTTTACCGGTGATTATGTTTATTTCCTGGACGGGGATGATTATGTCGCAGTTAACCTAATCGAGGTTGCGTTAACGAAGGCAGTTGAGACCTCGGCAGACCTGGTTACCTTTAATTATTACAGGGTGGACGAATATGACAACTTATTGTCCACCAGTTATTTTAAGGAAGGAATCTATGAGATAGACGATCGCAATCGAATTGATTATATCGTTAACCGGCTGGCCAAGTATACGAACGGCTGGGAGGCTTGGAATAGGTTGTTTAAGGGAGATGTCATACGAAATAATCAGCTATTCTTCTGGAATAACAAGGTTATTTTTGCTGAGGATTTCGGCTTCTCATTAAATTATGCGATGCATGTAACCAAAATCGCCAGCATTTCCGAGGTATTATATTATTACTTGATCCGCAAGGATTCTATCATGTCACAGGCGGCGAGGGAGCCCAGGCTATCAGCCTCACTTTCTTTATGTAAGCTGGTGGAGGAGAAGATAACAGCTTCCTTTGATAACACCATATTACAGAAAAAGTTTCCGGTGCTGTTTTACAGCATCATGTTCGAACAGCTCAGAAGCCTTACATCAGATAATTATAAGAAAGCAATCGCAGCGATTAATGATAAAAAATACTTCTACAAGCAAATCAGAAGAGCAGTGTTCCGCTTTCCTTCGGTTTTTAGATATTATGGCTTTAGGAGAGGCCTTATTGTATTGCTGAACTGTATCTTATTACTGACTAGAGGTTTGGTGAGGCTAAATGTATCCATCCTTAGCATGAATCAAAGGGGATGGAAAATTGCAGAAGCCATAAAAGTAAATCAATCGGAGAAAACCTCAAAAAGGCGTGCTTTTATCATTGGCAGTGAGGATTTTAATGATCTGGGAGGGCATCTGACAGCGATTTCAGAGCTGGAGTATCTGCGGATGGTTTTACCGGAGCATAGAATAATTGAAATTACGGCAACTGAATATGAGGCTGTCAGAAAGCTGCTACGGTTTATCATTAGAAGAAAGGATCTCATCTGTTTGCCCGGCGGGGGGAGTATCGGAAGCTATGATCAGCCTGCGGTAAAGATAAGAAATGAACTGCTGCGAAAATACCCGAAGCATCGGAAAATCATCTTTCCGCAGTCCGTTCACTATGAGGCATCGCAGGAGGGAAAGCTTCAATTAGAAGAAGACCAGAGAATCATAAACAAGTGTAAGAATTTAACCTTATATCTCAGGGAAGGCCACTCCTTTGAGCTGGCGAGGCAGTATTTTACCTGTAATACGATTTTAGTACCGGATATTGTACTGTATTCTGACTATAGTAAGAGGATCAGCCTCGAACGAAGGGGAGCACTGCTGCTTCTGCAAAGCGATGGGGAAGAAGCGCTGGCTCAGGATGATAGACAGCTTGTTGAAACGATAATCAGACAGAATACGCAGAATCTGCTTAAGAATGAAATCAAGCTGATTTCGGATGTTATTATATATGATAGAAAGGATGTTGTGGAAGCCTTCCTTCATAAAATAGCACAGTCTGAGTATGTCGTAACGGATTGCCTGCAGGGTATGGTGTTCTGTACTATTACCCAGACTCCCTGTATTCTTATTTCTAAGCACAATGATATCATAGACGGTGTATATGAATGGGTATCAAATTTAGAGTATATCCTCAGGATTGATGAACCCGGTGATTTATTGGAGGCAGTTCAGAGAATAGTAACAATCAACACTGCCGGATCTAACAGCTTAACTATTCGGGAAGGCTTTGATGTAATGACAAAGCATATTCGGGACATCATGAGATAATGTCCACAAGTGATTAATCAGTGGAGGGGATGCGAATGCAGATGAAATTAATCAAGGACAGATATGAGTCTTTCGATTTCTTAAAGGCGATGGCTATATTTATGGTAGTTATATATCACTGTAATAATCTGAAGCCCGACCTGACAGTAAACCAGGATGGCTTAAGCTTATTATATTACTTTGCACAATCAATCCTGAGCGCTTGTGTTCCGATTTTTTTCTTTGTGAATGGGGCACTGCTTCTTAACAAAGAGTTTAATTTGAAAAGTCATCTGTTTAAATTATTAAAGATGGGACTGCTTACGGTTGCTTGGGGGATCATTACCTTACTGCTGTTAATGCCAATCAACAATGAATTTATGACGCTGTCTGAGTTTTCAAAGAATGTACTAAAGCTGAAGACGGATTGGAATGACCATCTGTGGTTTCTTCAGGCTATGACAGTGATCTATGTTTTTTTTCCATTATTGAAAACAACCTTTGTTCATAACAGGAACCAGGTGATATTCTTCCTGAGTTTTGCCTTTCTTATGACCTTTGGAAATGCTTTTTTATCTGCTGGCGTGAATGTGATAGGATTGATAACCGGGAAGAACAGTGTAGTTGAGAATCGTAACTTCTTCTTTGATTTTAATGCATTTCGTGGAATCTACGGGTTTTCATTTGTTTATTTTATATTAGGCGGATTCTTTTTTGGAATGAGAGACAAATTCCGGAGTAAGAAATGGGTGATGCTAGCAGCTGCTGGTATTCTGATATCCATGCTTCTCCTGACAGCATATGGCGTAATCATGAGCAGGTACTATGGAATTGATTTTGACATTGTATGGAATGGCTATGATACGATCCCTACCTTTTTCATGGTGCTTGGTTTCGCTATATTATCCCTGCAATACAGGGGAACCGGTAAAATATCGAAACTGGTGAATGCAATCGGAAGAAATTCTCTGGGTATTTACTTTGTACATAGAATTTGGGGTTTACAGCTGCTAAAGTATTTTAAAGAAATACCATATTCACATAGCCTTGTGGCTAACATAATCTTTAGCGGTTTCATAACGATCTTGTCTTTATTCACTGTTTTACTGCTAAAACGGATACCGATTGTAAGAAGACTGTTTATCATATAAGAAAGGAGGCGTGATATGAGATCAAAAGCGATTACGAAAAATGCGGCAGCGATGCTTTTAAAGAATTACATGATCGCAGCATTCAATTTCATTAGCAGAACGATATTTGTAAAGACCTTAGGAGAAACCTACCTGGGTGTTAATGGGCTTTTTACAAATATATTTTCACTGCTTAGTTTGATGGAGCTGGGTGTCGGAACTTCAATCACCTTCTTTCTGTATAAACCGCTGGCGGAAAATAATGAGGATGAAATCAGGGGAATGCTTGGCCTATACCGTAAGCTATACACCGGCATCGGTATCGCTATCAGTATCATTGGTATATCGATTATTCCCTGGCTGTCCGATATAGTACATACGACCAATCAGATTGATCATCTTCTGTGGATCTATTTGCTGCTGCTTTCAGATGTAGTGATATCCTACTTATTTTCTTATAAAAGATCAATTTTGGAAGCTGATCAGAAAAGCTATTATATCGCCCTGATCGATGCTGCCATTGCTATTCTTGCCAGTGTACTTCAAATGATTGTTTTACTGGTGTTTCAGAATTATTTATTATATCTTTCGATCGCAATTTTCCGGACATTTTTATCAAATGTTATCATACAGCGGTTTGCTAACAGACTTTATCCATACATATTGGTGAGGAAAGCATATCAGATTACTGCAGAACAAAGAAAACATATTTTTTCCAGAACAATGGCGGCATTCTCCCACAAGCTGGGTGGAATTATCGTATATAGTACCGATAATATTTTGATTAATCTGCTGCTTAACTTGGAAATTGTCGGTTTATATTCGAATTATGTTGCCATCATCAATATGATATATCATCCGTTAGCCCAGGTATTCAATTCCATGACAGCGTCAATCGGTAATCTGAAGGCCGTTGAAGAGGATAAAAATTGGGCCTATACTAGTTTTGAAAGAGTTTCGTTTCTAAATTTCTGGCTCTATGGCTTTGCCGCAATATGCTTATTCAATCTGCTGAATCCGTTTATTACGATCTGGATCGGACAAAAATATTTACTGAAGCAGCTTGTGGTTTTCATATTAATCATTAATTTTTTGTTTACCGGTACCCGAATGGTTCCAAATCTTTTTAACGCCAGCTCGGGGTTATTCTGGAATACGAGATGGAAGCCGGTTCTGGAATGTGTCATTAACCTTGTGGTTTCTCTGTATCTGGGTTATAAGTTCGGTCTGGTAGGCATCTTTTTGGGAACTACCTGTTCGATTTTAGTGAGTATGGTTGTTGATCCCTATGTATTATTTAAACAATGGTTTCAAAAATCCTTCTTTGATTATGTAAAATTATATCTCAGATGGATGCTGATCATTGCTGCCACGGGAGTCGCCATTCATTATCTGGGGTCCCTGATTACGATAAATAATATCGTGGGCTTTATTGCTTTACTCACAGTAAATGTGATCGGAATTAATCTTAGCTTCCTTTTCTTTAATTACCGCAGTCCAGATTTTATCTATTGTAAGAATATACTGATAGATAAATTTATCAGCAATAAGAAGCAGGGTGATAGTGAATAAAAAAGCTGACGCATGAGGACCGAAAACCTTCAGCCCGGCCATGCGCCAGTGAATACTAAACCATATTACGGAGGAACCGTTTAATCGGTAATAATATTGTAGACCGAGGACCATCCACCCTGGATATAGGTGTTGGTGTAGTTGGAAAGCGAGTTTCCGGTTAATACGATCTGCTGCGTTGTAGTATCAGCGATTGCCATATAATAGAAGGACTTCGCCGGACTGTCCGGAGCAGTGATAACGGAATTATTTGATAAAGTAAATACATAGCCATTCAGTCTTGTTCCGTTTAACATGAAGAGTGTATCATTTGCCACTGAAGGTTTCTGGCAGTTTATGATATTATCCGTTATATTGACGTTATCTCCGAAGGATTTGTTGTAAAATTCAAACATTGTTGATATTGCATTGTTGAAGGTTACGTTATTACCCTGGAAGGTTGTTAATGAACTGCCCAAACGCTTCACTGCTTCATTCGCGATGATGGTGTTGTTGGTTACTACGGAATTATCATAAAATAACGCTTCCTTGACAATTGAATTAACGGTAATATAATTCTGGTTAAGATTGATAGCTCCGTTTGATATACCGCCAAAATTAGCATTGGGGTTATTCATAATTCCTATGGTATTATTGGTAATGTTGATATTATTGTTGCTATAAGTTCCCTTCAATAAGAAGGAAGGATTCATATTAGGGAGTGGTGTAAAGTTAATGTTATTGTTAGTGATGGTTACATTTCTTGAATCGCCCACAACGATAGCAGCATAGTCTGCAGTGATGTTCATGGTATTTTCAGAGAAGATAACACCATCTAAGCCAAATCCGTCGTAGCCCACACTGATTCCGAGATTTCGCGGAATGGAAATGGATCCAGGTAAAGCATTAATATAATTGTTTATCACTCTGATGTCCGTAATCGTGGTGGTGGAGCCGGTAAACATTGCAAGTATTTCATCATGGCAGTTAGAGGTTAGTGTGTTATTAACAAATAGTAATCCACCCGCACCCTTATTATAGATATCCCGAAATTCTGCGGCTACACCTGCAGCGGTATCAGCCAGGTTAGTGAAGGTTGAATTTTGGATCGTAATATTATGCCATCCGGTAAATAAATCAAGATTGCTGTACTCAATGTCATGGGTGGCACCACTTGACAATACGGTAGCCGGGATAATAAAGTTACAGTTATTCACTGTTACATCCGATGCAAACATAATGGCAAACTGTGTTTTGTAACCGACCAATATGGTTTCCCTGGCTTCGATCCTTAAATCATTAATAACGATTTGACTTGCTTCTACATTAAAATACCATTCATAAAAGTTGCTTCTGCTTCTATAAGAATTATCTGTAAATAAGGTAGCCTGATTACCAAAAACAGTAACACCTGAGGTCCTCATTGCGATATAGTCATTTGTTTTATAGGTTGCATTTTCCTCAAAAACTACCGCATCGGCACCGCTGTTCAGAGCTTGGTTAATAGCCTGTGTATCATCATGAACACCATCACCGTAGGCGCCAAAATCCTTAACATATACAACCTTTTCGTATCCAGGGATAGGGGCGGGCGCAACTGTAGGGGTTGGGGTAGCGGTAGGTATGGGAGTTACAGTAGGTGTGGGAGTAGCAGTAGGAGTTGGTACAAGAGTAGGAGTAGGTGCAAGAGTAGGCGTAGGCTTAGGAGTAGGCTTAGGAGTAGGCTTAGGTGTAGGCTTAGGAGTGGGAGTCGGTGTAGGCTTTGGTTTCTTAGCTGTTACTGTAACCTTCTTACTATTACTTGTTGTCGTTTTGGCTGAAGCTGTACTGGGTACGCTAAAGGAAACGATTAATACTGTGATCAGTGCGACTGAAGCGATGCGCTTCCACATAAATCTGATAATGCTCATATTCTTCTCCTTAAAATACCGATATTGATTTAAATGAAATCAATATCAATAACCGTGGCAACTGGCAGTCATAGTCACTGGGACCTTAGACCCTTAGTTTTGCGTCCTTACTTTTCAATAAGTTTGCTATTGACATGTTTAATATTTTATGGATTTTTTACTTTAACATTCATTCCTCCTTAACAAAGTAAAAACTCCTTGTAAAAAGATGCGCAAGGAGTCCCAAACCAATTATATTAGGCAACTGGCTGTCATAGTCACTGGGACCTTAGACCCTTAGCTTTGCGCCCTTACCTTTCGATAAGTTTGCTATTATCTTTTTAATTGTTAATATTCAATTATTACGAGGAAATTATACCATAACGTGCCGCTTATGTCATTAGCATATTTTTAATCTGTTTTGTAGAATATAGGGATAAATACGCTTACCTCCAAAAATGCCTTGATGATTGGAAAAACATACGATACAATATAGTAAAGATTGACATAAATGTAAGAAAATGTAGCTATTACGTACAGAAGAGAGGTGAAGAATACAATGAGATTCTATCGGAACGTGAAAATGAACTTCATCTATATGAGGTGTGACTTCCTGGTTGGAATCATTGCTGCACTGCTTACCGGAGTAATAACCGGAATTAATATTTTTGCGTCCGGTGGATATTACCTGATACTGTGCATGAGCTTTAACGCCGTGTGCATTTTTTTGAATAAGGGAGCAACACTTTATAATGTAAATATGTTTTTTTATCCTGATCGTGTCATAAAATATATCACAAGGTCGTTTCTATTCTCTGCCGTTATTGTTTCCGTGTTATTATTCTACATTGGAAGTGCTGATGTAGAAATGAAATTTTATTATGTATTTTTGGCTTTTGAGTATGCACTCCTGTTATTAAGCGCATATTTATCACGTAGGATCACCAAGAATAACAGTAGATTTTATCCACGGACCTTACTGCTTGGCAGTGTTCATCAATACACGAAATTTATCAACTATGTAAAAAAGAGCAATTTAAATTTGAACATTATCGGTTACATCTCGTTGCATGGGGAGGAAGAAGGATATCTGGGAAAAATAGATGATTTAGAACAGATTCTCCATGATAATGCCATTGATAATGTCTATATTATGGATCGTAAAAGTGTTGATTTGTATTTCAAGCCTCATATAGAAATCTGCTTGGATATGGGTGTAACCGTGGGTTTGATCATGGACTTCTATTATGCGATCGATGCACACAGCTATGTAAGCAGTATCGGAAACTATCCGGTATTAACCTATCATACCGTGGTTTTAAACAGTGTGGCCAGGGCGATGAAGAGAACGATGGATATGATCGGGAGCATCGTTGGGATTATATTGTTCTCGCCAATTATGCTGGCAACAGCGATTGCGATCAAAGCGGAAGACTTCAAAGGGCCGGTAATTTTCAAGCAGCTCAGGGTCGGACAGAATGGACGGCAATTTTATATTTATAAATTCAGGAGTATGTATACGAATGCGGAAGAGAAGAAGAAGGAGCTTATGAAGTTAAACGAAATGAAGGATGGCTTTATGTTTAAGATGAAAAATGATCCCCGCATTACAAAGGTTGGTAAATTCATTCGCAAAACCAGCATTGACGAGCTGCCGCAGTTTTTTAACGTACTTCTCGGGGATATGAGTCTTGTTGGGACAAGGCCTCCGACACTTGATGAGGTGAATAAATACGAAAGAAAGTTTTGGAGAAGGGTCAGTATTAAGCCTGGTATTACAGGAATGTGGCAGGTCAGCGGTAGAAGCAAAATTACAGATTTTGAAGAGGTCGTCGCTCTGGATACCGTATACATAGATCATTGGGATTTATTACTGGATTTTAAGATTATTTTTAAAACGATCCTGAATATTCTTACGAGGGATAAGGATGCTTTTTAGGAATTAACCATAGGTATCAGGTCATGATACATTGTATAAGTCTAAGGGTGGGATACTCATAAATCCCACCCTATTATTATATACTGCGCTTCGTATAAGGAGGAGTAGGAAGCCTTCAGCTCCTGTCGGATTTCTGTCGGTAGTGTATTAAAATCGTTGCGAGTTCATGTAATAATCATTGTCAGGCGCTTCATATAATAGACCAAGATTAAGAAAGGGTACCGTGTGCTGACACCCGTGCCCGCGGGTATCGGCAGAGTGGAGGATTGA
>JAEZHX010000148.1 GCA_023436765.1 Bacillota bacterium | reverse complement strand
TCATTATGGCGGTCAGCCGATTTATTATTATCTGCTGTCCGTGGAATAACAGAATACAAAAGAATAACCTACAGTGGTTCGGAGCATGACAGCATACGAACCACTTTTCAATACTGGATTATTATGCTATGAGCATCATGCTACATCGGTTATCTGTATTAGCATAAGTTCAGGTGTTTTGAAGGGAAATTCGGTAAACGGATCACAAGGGGGAGGATGAGAAGAATGGAGAAGGATAGAATTCCCAGGCAGGGAGAGATTTATCAGCATTTTAAGGACAAGCCATACCAGATCGTTGCAATAGCGACCCATACGGAGACCGGGGAAACCATGGTGGTATACCAGGCTCTGTACGGAGATTTTAAGACCTATGTCAGACCGCTCGACATGTTTATGAGTGAAGTGGATAAGGAGAAATATCCTGATGTAAAGCAGGAGAGAAGATTCGAACTGAGGGAAGAAATAGCGAAGTCGGAGGTTACGCCGGTTGCACTTGAGAGTAATGCCGGTTCGGTCACAGACATGATGCTGGTAAAAGAGGTGAAGCATGAATCACAGATGCCACCTGAACCATACATAGCAGATAAAAAAGCAGTAGGATCAGAGACCGCACCGGTTCCTGCAGAGACAGTAAATCATATCCTGTTGGAGTTTCTGGATGCTGAATCCTATAATAAGAAGCTTGAGGTAATCTCCTCTAACCTGAAGCATATGAACGACCGTCTGATCAATGATATGGCGGTATCTCTCGACTGTACCGTAGAGGAAGGTCCGCTGGAGAAGAGAGTACAGGAGCTGTTATTCTGCCTGAAGGCGATGTGTCGCTTCGAAGATAAAAGACTGAGATAAAATTATGGGGGTTGTTGCATATTGATTGTGCAACAGCCCCCATAATTCTGTATATATGATTTATTCCAGGTTCAGCTTCTTCTTGAAGATATAATTGATCGCGAAGTAATAAGCTGCTCCGACCGCTGCCACCACCAGGAGTGCGATCGGAAAGACGATATGAGGTACGGATTCGAACTTCTCCAGGGGTTCCCGGAAGAACAGGCTCCCAATACCGATGATCAGGGAGAGAACCATCTGAGTAACGAAATATATACCAACATAGGACAGGAAAGCACCAAGTACCCTGTGTCCGTTAAATAGCTGGCCTACCGCGATGGATACATAGATCAGTAAAATATTCATGGCTCCGCCAATCAGGATCATTAGTATGAATTCGATGATCATAAGGATTAAATTACCGCCGAAGATAATGTACAGCTCCTGATAAGCCTGACGGAAGCCCTCTGCAAGCTCTCTCATGGTCTCTGCATCAGCAAAAGCGATCATCAGGGAAGCAACCACGGCGAGGACACTCAGAAAGGTCCAAATCATTGAAGCAATCAGCTTCGTCGTTATCAGCTGGTCGGCTCTGACGGGCAATGTAAACATCAGATATCCTTCCTCTCCCAGCAGGTTTTTATAAAAGCGCATTACCAGCAGCACGAAGGTTACAACTACAATAGCAATGATGGAAACGATATAAGCCATGGTAAGGAAACCGGGAACAACACCAAGTACACCATGGAAGATATCGAGATTAATTACCAGCCGGTCAAATAATGCGACTACCAGCAGAATTAAGTACATAGGAATTAGGAATCTGCCGGTTGCGGCAAATTCATGCTTTAATAATTTCTTTAACATCTGAATACCTCCCTGAATAATGAATCAATGGATTTCTTTTCTTTGGTTCTGATATCGTCAACGGATGCCTGCAGTGTTAAGTGGCCTTCCTTGATGAAAATGACTTCATCCAGTACATTTTCAATATCTGCGATCAAATGGGTTGAGATAATGACCGTTGCATTCTCGCTGTAATTTGAAATAATCGTGTTCAGGATATAATCCCTGGCAGCAGGATCCACGCCTCCGATTGGCTCATCCAGGCAGTATAGATCAGCTCTGCGACTCATGACCAGGATCAGCTGGACCTTCTCCTTCGTACCCTTGGAGAGGGATTTTAATCTCTTGCTAGGATCCAGATGCAGGCGTTCCAGCATCTCATACGCTTTCTTATCATCGAAGTTATCATAGAAATCCTTGAAGAAATCTATCGTATCCGATACCTTCATCCAGTCCGGAAGATAGGTCTTCTCGGGAAGGTAGGATACCAGCTTCTTAGTTTCCACTCCGGGTTCCATACCGGCAATCTTTATATTACCGCCGGTCGGTACCAATAGCCCGTTAATCAGCTTGATTAACGTAGTTTTGCCGCTTCCGTTCGGACCCAGCAGACCAACGATTTTGCCCCGTTCCAAGGTGAGATTTACCTCGGAAAGTGCAGTAACATTGTTAAATTTCTTCGTCAATGATTGACACTCTAATATTGCACTCATACTATACTCCCTCTGCGTTATTCCGCGTTTGATTCTTTTTTACGATTTCCGTAATCAGTTCATAGGTTTCTTCCGGTGTGAAGCCCAGCGATTTCATCCGTTCCAGAAAATCAAGGATCTGTTCTCTAGCGGACAAGCCCTTCAGCTGTTTAATCATATCTTCATCCGAGGTAATAAATCTTCCACTGGTTCGGTTGGTATAGATTAATCCGGTTCGCTCCAGCTCAGTCATGGCCTTCTGCATGGTGTTTGGATTAACAGTTACCTGTGCCGCAAGATCTCTGACGGAGGGCAGTTTGTCACCGGGCTTGTAGTAACCGGAGATGATCCCTGCTTTTATCTGTTCCACCAGCTGCAAATAAACCGGCTTTTCTGAATTTAGTTCCCACTGCATTTCTTTTACTCCTTTCCTGCTATATCATTGTGGTAAGTTAAACGATATGTTTTGTATTACTGTACTAGTGTACTAAGTGATTAATACAATAATACAACTGAAATTTAAATCTGTCAATAGGCTTTTTGAAATATTTTTACATCTTTTCCAATTCTTTTTTTTAGTTTATAATGAAACTAAGAAACATGAGAACCGAGGTGTCGGTTCACTTGATTTTAATGAAGAAAACTCGCTATTGCCAGAGGTGTGCAAATGGAATTTAATGACCGCTTAAATGTAATAAAGGGAATCGGGGAGAAGACTCAAAGCCTGTTCCGTAGACTGGGGATTGAGACGGTACAGGATCTGCTGGAGCATTATCCGAGAGGGTATGAGGAATTTGAGAAGCCAATACTGATTACCGAGCTGAGGGAAGGTATGGTAGCTACGATTGAGGCCTCCCTGGCAGCAACTCCTAAGCTGAAAAGGGTACGGAACCTCCAGATAATGAATGTACAGGTGCGGGATTCCTCCGGCAGCTTTCCTCTTACCTGGTTCAATATGCCATTTTTGCTTAAGAGTCTTAGGCCGGGAAGCCATTATCTCTTCCGGGGCAAGGTCATCCGTAAGAATGGTATCCTGGTTATGGAACAGCCCGGTATCTATCAGAAGGAAACCTATTATAAATTATTGAAGGTATTGCAGCCTATTTATCCTCTGACGGAGGGGATTACCAATAAGACTATAATTAAGGCAATGAAGCAGATTCATACGGAGCTGGAGTTTGCGAAGGATTATATTCCGAAGAAGACAGCGAAGGAGCATGAGCTGATGGACCGTACCAAGGCCCTGAAGGAAATCCATTTTCCGAAGGACAGAGAGAGTATGGGGAGGGCCAGGAATCGGCTGGTGTTCGATGAATTCTTCCTGTATTCCCTCGCACTCAGGAAGCTCAGGGATACAAAACTGATTTGCCGGTCGGAATATCCGATGACACAGGTCTCGGAATGCGACAGCTTCATTCAGAGTCTTCCCTATCCATTAACGAGGGCGCAGCTACGGGTATGGGAGGAGATTAAGAAGGATCTGTGCGGTGTTACCGCGATGAACAGACTGGTACAGGGGGATGTGGGCTCCGGTAAGACTGTTCTGGCGATATTGGCACTGCTGATGGCAGTTAAGAACGGCTATCAGGCCTGTATCATGGTCCCCACAGAGGTGCTGGCGAAGCAGCATGTGAAGACCTTCAGGGGACTGCTGTCCGGATTCGGAGTATCGGTAACCCTGTTGGTGGGCTCCATGACAGCGAAGGAGAAGAAAGCTGCTTATGAAGAGATCAAAGAACACAGAACTGATATCGTGGTAGGCACCCATGCCTTAATCCAAGAGAAGGTGGAGTATGACAGACTCGGTCTTGTGGTGACCGACGAACAGCACCGGTTCGGTGTGAAACAGAGGGAAGCTCTGATGACGAAGGGCTCCAGGCCCCATGTGCTGGTCATGAGTGCAACACCGATTCCAAGAACCCTGGCCATCATATTATATGGAGATCTGGATATCTCCATCGTGGACGAGCTACCTGCGAAGAGACTACCGATCAAGAACTGTGTCGTGGATACGAATTACAGGCCCAGTGCCTACCACTTTATCGAGAAGCAGGTGTCCATCGGAAAGCAGGCCTATGTCATCTGTCCTATGGTGGAGGAGAGTGAAGAGGTAGAGGCGGAGAATGTAATCGAATATACAGAACGGCTGAAGGAGGCTTTTGCTGCCAGAGTCAGTGTGGAATATCTTCACGGCAAGATGAAGCCGAAGGAGAAGAATGATATCATGGAACGGTTCGCCGAGGGGCAGATCGATGTCTTAGTATCGACCACTGTAATTGAAGTCGGTGTTAATGTCCCCAATGCAACTGTAATGATGGTGGAGAATGCAGAGCGGTTCGGCCTCGCGCAGCTCCATCAGCTCAGGGGCAGGGTGGGCCGCGGTGAGGACCAATCCTATTGCATTTTCGTCTGCGGAACTGACAGTAAGGAAGCCAGGGAGAGGTTGGAGATATTGAATAAATCCAACGATGGTTTCTTTATTGCCTCTGAGGACCTGAAGCTGAGGGGACCGGGGGATCTGTTCGGAATCAGGCAGAGCGGTGACCTGGAGTTCAAGCTGGGGGATATCTTTACGGATGCCACGGTACTAAAACAGGCAGCAGAAGCAGCTAAGAGCCTATCAGACAATGAAGTGAATTCTATCTTCGAAGCCAATCCCTATCTGGAAGAGAAGATCCTATACAAGAATACGGGGACACTCTGAAGCATAACGCAACTTACCTTGAAGCACTTCGATTCGATACCAAAATCACATGTTTAGTACCTCCTTATGTGGGAAAGATGAAAATGGGTATAATTTGATTATAGACCGGATGAAATGAATTAACATGAACGATTTATTAAAATGTGCCAGGAATGTTGAAGGATAGGATCTGAAGGTTACGAACAGTTGATTGATGGCTTAAAGCTTTAGACTATGAAAGAAATCGAAAAATACGATATGGAAAATAGAGTAAAAATTGAAAGAAACTTCCTATTTTCTTCAATCTATGCTATACTTTCACGGTAGACAAATACAAGCAAGCTGAGAGAAATGACGGCCATTCGTCATATGATTACGATAAAGAGGTAGCTTATGGATACAGTCGATAGCATCATGAATAAGGAAAGATCGGCTCAGTCGAAATTATCCCTGGTGATTCCTGTCTTTCAGGAGGGCAGCCATATCAGAAGCTCAGTAGCGGTGATAGAGCAAGTCCTAAGGGAGAACCGGTTGGTCTATGAATTTGTGCTGGTGGATGATGGCTCTAAGGATAATACCTGGAGCGAGTTAAAAGCCTTGGCTGATGAGAATGACAGGATCACGATTCTCAGGTTAAGCAGGAATTTTGGTAAGGAATCTGCGCTTTGCGCCGGCTTGGAGCATGCTGAGGGTGATATGATTCTGGTCATGGATGCCGACCTGCAGCATCCCCCTGCACTGATACCTGAGATGGTGAAGGCATGGCAGGAGGGCTATGATGTAGTAGAAGGAGTGAAGAATTCCAGAGGGAAAGAAAGTCCGTTATATAAGCTGTGTGCGAAATTCTTCTACTATATCCTGTACAAGTCCTCGGATATCCATCTGGGAAAGGCTTCTGATTATAAATTACTGGATCGTAAGGTGGTGGAAGCCTGGAAGGAGATGCCGGAGCGTGCGATCTTTTTCCGCGGTATGTCTGCATGGTTGGGCTTTGATCGTAAGCAGATCGGGTTTGATGTAGCAGAGCGGGTGAATGGAAAGACGAAATGGTCAATTTTCCGTCTGATCCGACTGGCTATGAATGCCATTACCTCCTATACCTCGGTTCCGCTGCATTGTATCACATTGCTCGGCATCCTGATGTTCTTCATCACGATCATTATGGGAGTACAGACCCTGTTCATGAAGTTTTCCGGGCGGGCTCTGGATGGGTTTACCACTATAATTCTGCTGCAGCTTCTGATCGGCAGCTCCATTATGACCAGCCTTGGGATGATCGGAATCTATCTGACGAAGATTTATAAGGAAGTGAAGGGAAGACCGAGATATCTGATTTCAAAATGTATTAAAGGCGGTGACAGGAAATGTTAGGTCTTCTATATCTATTCCTATGCTTTGGAGTCGGATGGGTAATCTGTTCCTATGCATTTCCGGATCTGGGCAGCAAGACACTGGAATCCTTCAATAAGGGAAGAATAGATGTCAGCCCTTATCTGCTGAAGCTTCCGGCATGGTTTATCACAGGTGTGCTTGCCCTGACCTGGCCGGTATACCTCATCGCTTGCCTGACTGCAAAGGCTACCGCTACACCCCTGAATATCGCCAATGCTATTGTACTGCCCATCGCTTTGATTGTTTTTGGGGTTATTTATTATAGGAAACAGATCAGACATAAGGGCTCTGATCAGTCTTCTTTGGATTCCCACCGGGGTATGGGATGGACGGAACTGCTTTTGGTTGTAGGTATTACTGTACTTGCCTGTGTACTGATGTGGTCCACCTTCTATGTTAAGGATGGACAGCTGAGAATTGGGGTATCGGTCTTCAGCGATTTCTCGCCCCATATTGGGATGATCCGGTCTTTTTCTTATGGCAATAATTTTCCGACCTCCTATTCCCATTTCGGAGGAGAGGATATCAAATATCATTTTATGTTCCAATTCCTTGTGGGGAATTTGGAGTATTTAGGACTCCGGATTGATTATGCGTTCAATCTGCCCAGTATCTTAAGCTTTATCAGCGCCTTCCTTCTGTTCTATGTATTGGCAGAGAAGATTACGGGGAAGAAGCTTACGGGTCTCTTGGCCTGTCTATTCTTCGCCTTCCGAAGCTCTAAATCTCTATTTACCTATTTGGCAGGACTGCCAAAGGGAGAGCTGCTTCAGACTCTGAGGAATAATATTGATTTTATCGGCAGTACCCCCAATGAGGAATGGGGCCTCTGGAATCTGAATGTATATTGTAACCAGCGGCATCTGGCTTTCGGACTGGCAGTGATGTTCTTTCTCATGATCCTGTACCTGCCACCGCTTTATGAACTGTTCGAGGCAGTGAAACAGCACCGTCACCAATCAACTACGGAACGGACCTTAATGAAGTCAGCATCAAATTCTTACCTGAAACTGATCTTCTTTACCGGTGAGGGCTGGAAGGTAAAGGAGCTTAAGACAGCGATTGCTTCCGGAATCCTGTTAGGAGCCCTGACCTTCTTTCACGGAGCAGTAGTCATTGGTTGCCTGTTGATATTATTCATGGTAGCTGCTTTCTCGAGAAGAAGACTGGAATTTGTTATTTTGGCCGGAATCACATTGATCCTATCCAATCTGCAGACGAGCTTCTTTATCGAGGATTCGGTCGTTACGACGAAGTTCTTGTTTGGATTTATTGCTGAGAATCCGACCCTGTTCGGAGCAGCCTCCTATCTGGATAGATTACTGGGTATATTACCCCTTGTTCTGTTAGGGGCATTCAGCCTGGAGCGGGGCACAGGCCGTTATCTGATCCTGGCATTTTCGATGCCACTGATCTTTGCGTTTACGGTTTCCTTAACCGTGGATGTCACTGTAAACCATAAATATATTATGATGGCCTGCATTCTGTTGGGAATCTTCGCAGCCGCCTTTGTGGAGAAGCTCCTGACCAGAAAAGATATCCTGGTGCGTCTGGTTGGGGTACTGTTAATCGTGATGCTGACCTCTACCGGGATCTATGATTTAGCCACGCTTCTCAGGAAGAATAAGAGAGTGGGTCCGGTCACCCTGGAGCTTCACAATGAATTGACTGAGTTTGTCCGGAATAACAGTGATTCTAAGGATCTCTTTCTGACGAACAGCACGTACTATACGATTAATCAAGTCGTATTCGGAGGAGCGATGCTCTATCTGGGACATCAGTATTATGCCTGGTCAGCCGGCTATGATACGGAATGGAGGGATCGGATGGTACGCAGCATGTATTCTGCTGATACCCCGGAGGAGCTCGATCGGTTGGTGAAGGAGAATAAAATCCGGTTTATCGTAGTCGGTAAGGAGAACCGGGAAAGTACGGAATATGAACTGAATGAGGAGAACATTCGATCCACCTATGAATGCATCTATGAAGAGGGGGAAGGGGAATGGAAAACCTCTATTTATGATACACTAAAGTTACTATATTAATGGCTCATTGAACTATGTTCAGAATCACTTATGCTAAGTAAGCGATTGAAATGGATGGACCAAAGCTGAGGAAGGGTTTATGACATCAATCTATTGATACAAATAGGAAGAAAAGAGGAAAAACTGATGAATTATAAATATGTAGTAGTAGGAGCAGGGCTTGCGGGATTGACCATAGCAGAGCGAATTGCAAATGTACTTAATGAGGAAGTTCTAGTAATTGAGAAGAGAGGCCATATCGGTGGTAATATCTACGATTCCTATAACGAGGACGGAATACTGATCCATAACTATGGACCCCATATCTTTCATACGAATGACAGGGGGGTATATCAGTACCTTTCCGGCTTTACAAAGTGGAATGATTTCTGGCACAGAGTTCTCACCTATGTGGACGGTAACCTAATTCCGATGCCGATCACTGTGGAAACCATCAATAAATTATATAACCTGAATCTAAACTGTTTTGAAGTAGAGGAGTTCCTGAAGAAGCAGGCAGTGGATCTGGAGGAGATCAGGACCAGCAAGGATGTGGCTTTAAGTAAGGTGGGACAGGATATTTATGAGAAGATCTTCGAGACCTATACGAAGAAGCAATGGGGAGTCGACCCTGCAGAGTTGGATACCTCTGTGATTTCCAGAATCCCGATCCGTTTGAACCGTGATACCAGATATTTTGCGGATAAATATCAGGGAATGCCCACCCATGGCTACACCAGGCTGTGTGAGAACATGGTGAAGAATAAGAAGATTAAGCTCCTCTTAAATACGGATTATAAAGAAGTGATCGGAGATATCTCCTATGAGATGTTGATTTATACCGGAGCGGCAGATGAGTATTATAATTATAAATACGGTAAGCTAAGTTACCGGAGCATCAATTTTGTATTTGAGACCCATGACAGGGAAGAATATCAGGAAGCACCGGTGGTAAATTACCCGAATGATTATGATTTTACCCGTATCACGGAGTTTAAGAAGCTGTCCGGACAGGAGCATAGGAAAACCACCATCTGTAAGGAATTTCCCACCTCGGACGGAGAACCCTATTATCCTTTCCCGACGAAGGACTGCAAGGCCCAGTATGCTCTGTATGAAGCGGAGATTAAGAAGGAAAAAAAGGTGCTCTTTATTGGACGACTGGCTGAGTATCGCTATTATAATATGGATGCAGTAGTGAGAAGGGCGCTGGATGCCTTTGAGCAACTCAAAGCGATTTAATGGCGAATTAGGATCAATTCACCTTAGAAGAACAGATGAGTTTCACAGAAGTAGGCTCACTCCTTGTTCTTCGAGTCTTTGAACTGTCTGACGGCAGTATGGGAGGGGAAGAATGGATAAATTATATATCGTTATTCCGGCTTATAATGAGGAAGCGAATATTGATGCAGTGATTAAGGATTGGTATCCGATTGTTGATAAGATTGGAAATGACAGTAAGCTCGTCATCATCGACGATGGAAGTAAGGATTCTACGTATCGGATCATGAAGGAGAAGGCGGAGAACCTTCCTGCTTTTGAACCGGTGACGAAGCCAAACGGAGGTCATGGGGCAACTGTACTATTTGGTTATAACTACGCACTGA
>JAEZHX010000139.1 GCA_023436765.1 Bacillota bacterium | reverse complement strand
ACTATCTAAAGTCTCATTGTCTTTAACAATTACATTTGACATAGTCTCACACCTAACCTCCCTCCAGTTGTGTATTGTGCGTATACAACTGTTTGGGTATTTTTTGAATAGCACTAAAAAGATTATATCATATATTTCAATTTCGTCAACTGATTTTTCTTAACTTTTGTCCAAGGATAACTATTTTATCTGAGTGTCCAAAACATCCTCCGCCTTCGCAATCGCTGTATCAATTCCGGCTGCGTTCTTACCGCCGGCCTGAGCCATGTTCGGCTTTCCACCGCCGCCGCCTCCGACAAAGGATGCCAGCTCCTTGATCAGATTACCGGAATGAGCACCCTTCGCCATTGCAGTGTCACTGGCCATGGCAAGTAAGCTTACCTTATCCGGTGCTGTGGAGGAAGCCAATACGATCACGCCTTCTCCGAGCTTTTCCTTCAGTTGGTCACCCAGATTACGGAGTCCGTTCATATCCAGCTCCGGAACCTTTGCAGCGAGTAATTTCACACCCTTGACCTCTGTTACCTGATTCATGACATCACCCAGGGAGCTGTTCGCCAGCTTACTCTTTAATTTCTCATTTTCGGAACGGAGGGCTTTGATCTCCTCGAGATATCCCTCAATCCTTCCCGTCAGTTGTGCGGGCTCCGTCTTGGCTGCCCTAGCGGCTGAATGAAGCTCTGCCTCAAGCTCCTGATAGAAGCTTAAGACCCCGTTACCGGTCAGGGCTTCAATTCTTCTGACACCGGCTGCTATTCCTGTCTCAGATAGGATCTTAAATACTGTAATTACTCCTGTATTAGTTACATGGGTTCCGCCGCAAAGCTCCTTGCTGTATTCGCCCATGGTCACGACACGTACATTCTCTGTATATTTCTCGCCAAATAAAGCCATGGCGCCTTCCTTCTTCGCATCCTCCAGGTTCATGACCTTCGTGGCAACGGGAAGGCTGTTCCCGATCTGTTCGTTCACCAATGCCTCTACGCGGCTGAGCTCCTCAGAGGTCAGTGCGGAAAAATGGGTAAAGTCGAAGCGTAGACGATCCTCCGTTACTAAGGAGCCTGCCTGTTCTACATGGGAGCCAAGTACGGTTCTCAGTGCCTTCTGCAACAGGTGGGTAGCACTATGGTTCTTCGCGGTGGCTGCTCTCTGGGAGGCATTCACCTCTAGGGTAACCTGATCCTTCACCTTGAAGATTCCCTTGGTTACAGTTCCAACATGGCCGATCTTGCCACCCTGCAGCTTAATGGTATCCTCTACCTCAAATTCTGCTGTTGCCGTCCTGATCACACCGGTGTCGGCAGCCTGACCACCGCTGGTTGCATAGAATGGGGTCTCCTTCACCAGGATCGTACCCTTCTGTCCTGCCACCAGTTCCTCGGTAAGCTCGGTTTCAGTGGTTAATACAGTGATTTCAGAGGTATGGGTAAGGGTCTCATAACCGACAAAGGCTGAAGTTACGGAAGGATCGATCTGTTGGTACACAGTTTCCTCGGCACCCATGTAATTCGTAGTACCTCTAGCCTTTCTGGCTGTAACCCTCTGTACCTCCATCGCTTCCTTGAAGCCCTTCTCATCAATCTGGTAGCCCTTCTCCTCTAAGATTTCCTTCGTCAGATCCAGCGGGAAGCCATAGGTATCATAAAGCTTGAAGACATCCTCACCTGCAAGGGTCTTGGAATTTTTAAGATCCAGTTCCTTCTCCATCTCATACAGGATGCTGAGGCCCTGGTCAATCGTCTTCGCAAATTTATCTTCTTCAATCGTAAGGAGCTTTAGGATATAATCCTTCTTCTCTTCCAGCTCCGGATATCCGTCCTTACTCTCTGCAATTACGGTCTTGGAAAGCTCAGCGAGGAAGCTTCCTTCAATTCCTAACAGCCTGCCATGTCTCGCAGCCCGGCGAAGCAGACGGCGGAACACATAGCCTCTTCCCTCGTTGGATGGGATGATACCGTCGGAAGCCATAAAGGTAACGGAACGGATGTGATCCGTAATCAGTCGGATAGAAATATCCTTCTTCGGATCCTCCTGGTAATTAACCCTTGCCATACTGCAGACCTTATCCCTGATTGCACGCATCGTGTCGATATCAAAGATAGAGCTGACATCCTGCACCACGGCAGCAAGTCTCTCAAGACCCATGCCGGTATCGATATTCTTATTCTCCAGCTCCGTATAATGGCCATTGCCATCCCCATTAAACTGGGTAAATACATTATTCCAGACCTCAATGAAACGGTCACAGTCACAGCCCACCTCACAGCCGGGCTGACCGCAGCCGTATTTCTCACCGCGATCATAATAGATCTCGGAACAGGGACCACAGGGACCTGCCCCATGCTCCCAGAAATTATCTGCCTTTCCCATACGGTAGATCCTGTCTGCCGGAATACCGATCTCCTTATTCCAGATATTAAAAGCCTCATCATCCTCCTGATAGACGGACGGATAGAGACGGTTCGGATCAAGACCGACAACTTCAGTGAAGAACTCCCAGGACCAGGCAATCGCCTCATGCTTAAAGTAGTCCCCGAAGGAGAAATTACCAAGCATCTCAAAAAAGGTTCCGTGTCTGGCAGTTTTACCGACATTCTCAATATCACCGGTGCGGATACATTTCTGGCAGGTCGCCACTCTCTTACGCGGAGGAATCTCCTGTCCGGTAAAATAGGGCTTTAAGGGTGCCATACCGGAATTAATCAATAATAAGCTGTTATCATTATGGGGTATTAAAGGAAAACTGTTTAATACCAGATGTCCCTTACTTTCAAAGAAGTCTAAGAACATCTTTCTGAGTTCGTTTACACCGTACGTTTTCACTTGCTTTTGCCTCCTGTTTATGTGAAATTCATCTTTTCATATGAATATCTTTCTTAAGTAATCCTTTATTCCTATTTTCTGTTCGCCAGCTCCGTGGTAACATCCTTCCAGTCTAAGCCGCATTCCGCCATCAGAACCATCAAATGATACATGAAATCCGCGATCTCATACCTCAATTCCTCTGATCCGGGATTCTTCGCTGCAATGATGATTTCGGCTGTTTCCTCGCCGCATTTCTTAAGGATCTTATCAATTCCCTTATCAAACAGGTAATTGGTGTAGGAGCCTTCCTTCGGGTTCCTCCTGCGATCCATAATCACGCTGAAAACCTCTTCAAATACATGGAACGGGTCGGAATTCTTATATTCCTTCTCCATCAGATTCGTATAGAAGCAGCTTTTGCTCCCCGTATGACAAGCAGGGCCGATCTGTCTTACCTTCGCAAGCAGGGTATCCTTATCACAATCCAGTATCAGCTCCTTGACATACTGATAATGTCCCGAGGTCTCACCCTTTAACCAGATGGCTTTACGGCTGCGGGAATAGTAGGTCATCCTTCCGCCGGCAATAGTCTTATTATAAGCCTCCTCGTTCATATACGCAAGCATTAATACCTCACCGGTCTTATAATCCTGGGTGATAACCGGGATCAGTCCCTGTGCGTCCAGCTTGAAGTCAGAGAACGGCAGCTTACTATCAAATACATTGACCTCTATCCCTTCCTGCTTCAGGGCATGCTTGGCTTTCATGATGTCCTTATTCTCAAAGAAATTGGTTGCGACACCTGCCACATTGGAAATTGAAATCAGGTTATAGATATCATTCCTCACAAGGCTGTCCCTTATGATAACAGGAAGCGGGGACCTCGTGATAATTTCGGTTACATGTGCCGATATCGCCACATGCTTCAGCAGTATCGTACCTGCTCCTCCTGCTCTGATCACCTCCGGAAGATTATCCTCACCCGAATCCATACACTCCAGCATATCAAGCTCAATCATAAGCTTTGCAGGACCAAAACGTTCGGAAGCCTCGGTAATCAGCTTCTTATCCTCCACCTGGGAATACTTCATCAGCACGGAGGCGGCTCCTGAATAGAGTGCCTTCTTGATATCCTCAAGTCGGCTGACATGACAGCCGATGATCAGCGGTATATCGATCACCTTACACAGTTCCTTCGCCAGACTGATGAATTCCTCCCTGGATCTCAAATCCTTTGAATAATTGTATATCAGAATTTCATCCGCTCCACCGTCGGAGTAATACTTGGCAAGCTGTATCACACTCGCCAGCGCCTCATTCTCTGCATTGATATAGGGGATTATTTTTTTGTATGACATCGCAACCTCCAAGCTTATGATCTCCCGTTATTTCACCGGTCGTTCAAACATCGTTACCGCTTTCCTAAATTCTATTCTATTCTCATATAGGGCCTTGCCAATAATTGCACCATATACATTGATTTCCTGCAATAATTCCAGATCCTTTAAGGAGGAGATACCTCCGGAAGCGATGATATTAAGTCCTGTTTCCTGAACCATTTCCTTGGTATGGGTGATATTCGGTCCCTGCAACATGCCGTCCTTTGAAATATCCGTATAAACCACTGTTTTTACGCCAGCTTTCTTCATTTCATGTGCCAGGGTTACTGCCTGATAATTACTTATGGTTTCCCAGCCCTCAATCGCTACCATTCCATCCTTGGCATCAATGCCGATGATGATCTTATCCGCACCAAAGGTCTGAATAGCTTCTTTAATAAAGCCCGGGTCCTTCACTGCCTTGGTTCCGATAATGACACGTTTAATCCCTAAGGATAGCTTATTGTCAATATCCTTAATCGTACGGATACCGCCACCGACCTGTATCGGGATTTTTACGCTCCTTACAATTTCTCGGATCACTTCTTCATTAACGGAGTGGCCAACCAATGCCCCATCAAGATCCACAATATGGATAAAGGAAGCCCCATATGCTTCCCATTGCTTTGCCACCTTTAAGGGTATATCGGAGTATACCAGAACGTCACGGAAACTCCCCTGCCTCAATCTTACACATTGACCGTTTTTAATATCAATTGCCGGAAATAATTTCATTTCGCTTGCCTCTCTGTATTTTCATATTCTTAGTCTGCAAAACTACATTTTATTTTTTACACACAGCAGATACACTTTCAATAGCTATCCTATATCGTACCCTTCGTTGAGAGTACTCCCTGTATTCTTGGATCCTGGGAACTGGCTTCGTCCAGAGCCTTCGCAAAGGCCTTAAAGGCTGCCTCCACCACATGATGATTATTACCGCCGCTCAGCAATTTAATATGTAGATTCATGCCGGCAGAATAAGACAGCGCATAGAAAAACTCCTTCACCAGCTCTGTATCCAGATAACCAACTCTTTCCGCAGAGAAATTCAGATCATAGGACAGGTAGGGGCGGCCGGATAAATCTATGGCACACAGAACCAATGCTTCATCCATCGGCAGCAGGAAGGAGCCGTAACGCTTAATCCCCTCTTTCTCACCGAGAGCACTCTTGATTGCCTGACCGAGTACAATGCCGGTATCCTCGACCGTATGGTGTGCATCCACATACAGATCACCCTTTACCACCAGTTTCAGATCGAAAAAACCATGTCTGACAAAGCTGTCAAGCATATGGTTAAAGAATCCGATCCCGGTCTCAATCTGGGATTTCCCGCTTCCATCCAGATTAAACTCCATACTGATCTCTGTTTCCTTCGTCTTCCGGCTGATATTAGACACTCTGTCCATCTTAATCCTCCCTGTACTATATTCAAGTATGCTAAAGCATACTAGCTCACCGATTTCGTACCTGGCAAAAAGAGATAAAAATACCTTACGAAAGTGTGCGCATTCGCCGTCCTCGCTTGCGAGGACTGTAAAGTCAGTGGTTTTCTGACTTTATCAATATTATATACAATAAGTGAAATAAATGTCAAACCCAATTAATTATTGGAATCTGACCGCGATGGAATTGGCATGTGCAGTCAGTCCTTCCGATATGGCAAAGGCCTCGATGTCCTTATGAATCGGTTCTAGTGCCTCTCTGGAGTAGGAAATAATGCTGGATTTCTTCATGAAATCATCCACCGACAGAGGAGAGAAAAATTTTGCTGTCCCATTGGTCGGAAGAATATGATTTGGGCCTGCCATATAATCTCCCAGGGGCTCACTGGAATATTCTCCGATAAAGATTGCTCCGGCATTCTTAATCTTCGTCATTACCATGAAAGGATCCTTCGTCATGATTTCCAGATGTTCGGAAGCAATCTCATTTGTTACCTCCACGGCTTCGGCAAGATCCTTAGCCACCAGTAGATAACCGTAGTTATCCAGAGATTTCTGAAGTATTTCCGTTCTGGATAATTCCATCAGGAACCGATCCACTTCCACCGAAACCTTCTCCGCCAGCTCCCGGCTCGTGGTGACCAGTATGGAGGAAGCCAGTTCATCATGCTCTGCCTGGGACAATAAATCTGCGGCCACATATCTCGGGTTTGCCGTCTCATCTGCGAGTACGAGGATTTCACTGGGTCCCGCAATGGAATCGATGCTGACATAACCATAAACTGCTTTCTTCGCCAGTGCCACATAGATATTTCCGGGGCCTACAATCTTATCCACCTTGGGAATGCTCTCTGTACCGAAAGCCAGTGCCGCGATTGCCTGGGCTCCGCCAACCTTATAGATTTCGGTCACACCGGCTTCCTTGGCAGCCACCAGGGTCTTAGCAAAAACCTTACCGTTCTGATCCGGAGGGGTCGTCATGGCTATTCTCTTGACTCCTGCTACCTTAGCAGGGATCACATTCATTAATACGGAGGAAGGATAGACTGCCTTACCGCCAGGTACATAGACGCCCACTGCACCAATCGGTGTAAGCTTCTGGCCCAGTATGGTCCCATTCTCAGTCGTATCGAACCAACTGTTCTGTCTTTGTTTTCCGTGGAAGCTCTCGATATTCTTCATCGCTTTCCGGATGACGTCCAGTAATTCCGGTTCTACCTCCCGATACGCTTCCTCTATCTCCTCATCTGTTACCCGAATATTCTCCCCGGTGATGACTGTATGATCAAACCTTTCGGTATATTCAAACAGCGCCGCATCTCCCCGTGATCTGACCTCCTCTAATATCTTAGCAACTGTATCCGCATAGGATTCATATTGATTCGGACTTCTCCTTAACAGATCCGATAGTATATTCTTTTTCGTAGTCTCATTCAATTCAATGATTCTCATGAACTCCATCCCCTTTCCTGTCTGCCCGTACCCTTCCATCACTTCTTATCGGCTCTCCTGCAGATAATCCTTAAGGTCCCGGATGATTTTAGTAATTCTCTCGTGCTCCATCTTCATGGAAACCTCATTCACCACCATTCTGGCGGAGAGGCTACAGATCTCCTCAAGTACAATCAGCCCATTCTCCCTCAAGGTGGAACCTGTCTCAACGATATCCACGATAACCTCGGATAAGCCGACAATCGGAGCCAGTTCGATGGAGCCGTTCAGCTTGATGATCTCCACGGTCTGATGCTTCTTATTGTAGAAATAATCCTTCGCAATATTCGGGTACTTGGTAGCCACACGGATCAGCTCCCCATGTAAGAGCTTATCCCTGGCGGCCTCCGGTCCTGCTACGCACATCCTGCATTTCCCGAGTCCCAGATCCACCACCTCATACATCTTCCTGCCCTCTTCCAGAATTGTATCCTTACCAACCACACCGATATCAGCCGCACCGTATTCAACGTAAGTCGGAACATCACTGGCCTTCGCTAGGAAGAATTTCAGCTTTAGCTCTTCATTCACGAAGATTAATTTCCTGGAGGATTTATCCTTCAGCTCTTCACAATGGATTCCGATCTTCTCCAGAACCTCCAGGGTATTCAACGCCAATCTGCCCTTTGCAAGGGCAAAGGTAATATATCTCATATAAAATCCTCCCTTCTGCCCAAGAATCCGGCTTTATGAGTTCTTTAACCGCGAATATTAGGCGTCAGCACAATAGTTACTAAGTGAATTGTAACCTATACCCTTATTGCAGGAAATCACTAAGCTCTGCTCTCTGAATGCTTCCGGTAGCCGCATCCACCACCTTGATCACTGCAGCGTTATCAAGATACAGGATACCACCGATACTCATCCGCTTCGTATATTCGAGGTAATACTCCATTTCCCTGTCAGCATTCGACAACTGTAGAATAGTGTTGATTCCGTCCTTACGGAAATGTCCAGCCAAAGCAACCGCCTGTTTCCGGTATTCTTTGGTATATAGAATCAAGGTATCATGTGCCTCGGGCACCGGCAACAGCTTTTGTCTGGATAATGCTAACATCAGCTGATCGATCACGATGGCAAGACCGATCGCCGGAGCCTCCTTCCCGAATTGGCCGACCAGATTGTCATATCGGCCTCCGGTTGCAACCGCATCCCCCGTTCCGTAGGTATAAGCCTTAAAAATGATTCCCGTATAATAATTATATTTGCTGAGCATACCCAGATCAAAGGAGATGTATTTCTCAAAGCCGTAATCCGACATAATCTCATATAGATGTTCTAACCGTTCGAGTGCCCTAAGTGCCCGGGTATTCGCAGTCAGCTGCTTCGCATAGGACAGGATGTCCAGAGTCCCGAACAGTTCGGGAAGCTTCAGGAAGATCTGCTTCAGCTCTTCCTTCATCTCCTTACTCATTACGACCTCTTCCACACCGAACATATTCTTATTCTCAATCAGGATTCTTAAATTTGTGATTTCGTCTTCGTCCAGAAAGCCTGCTTCCTCCACCAAGGCGCGGAAAAAGTCCGCATCACCGATTTCCAACTGAAAATCCTTTAATCCTGATTGTAAGAGGCACTCAATGGTCAGCGCCAGCATTTCGGCATCTGCATCAGTACTGTCATCATTAATCAGCTCCGCACCGAGCTGGGTCGCTTCCTTTAGTTTTCCCTGATAACCGACATTATTAATGTAGGTATTGCCGATGTAGCATAGGCGAATCGGTAGCTGCTCCTCCTTATAATACTTTGCCACGCAGCGGGCGACAGAGGGGGTTATGTCCGGTCGTAATACCAGAGTATTTCCTTCCCTGTCAAACAGCTTATACATATCCTTCGAAGCGACTGTTCCCCGCTCCTGACTGAAGATATCAAAGAATTCAAAGCTTGGTGTCTGAATATCCCGGAAGCCATAATGCTCGAGAACATGGTGAAGCTTATGCTGCAGCATCAGCTTAATCTCACATTCCGTGTTATAGATGTCTCTGACTCCCTCGGGGGTATGTAATAACTTTTCCTTCATGGTAAACACCCAGCCTTTCATAAAGATTTCATGGTTATAATCCTATCAACAATTCCTTGGGGGTTAAGCTTCCTGTGCAGTTAAGCCTTCCTCTCATGCTCTTTCACTTTCATGTTGTAACGTGATAATTCGCTACCATGCTAATATTATTGCAATTATAGTTTATAATTTTTGTGTTGTCAATTAAAATTCTTTTATTCGAAAAGAAGGCATACCGCAATAATTGCTGCATGCCCTTCGACTATGTATTCTCGTGCTCTCTCCGCTCCAGATCCTGCTTTAGCAGCTCCAGATAGTGAACACACGCTCCCTGTTGTATCGGAATCTGATAAGACAGATCCAGCTCATCGAAGCGAAAGCTTTTCCTTCCTCCGTTACCGGCACGTTCCCAGAAATCCAGCAGCCGCTCGAAGGTAAGGTAATAATAGATATCCTTCTTCTTAAAATAGATCAGTAGGAACGCAATCCCGTTCTGCTCCTCAAACTCCTTCATAAACTCTATCTGATGCTCGTGAATATTGCTCATACTGAAGGTATCTACCGCACACTCCTTCGCATCAAAGCAAACCGGAATGCCCTGTACGACACCGATATAATCGACAGTACTTTTCTGTTCGAAGTAAGCAAGGGTTATATGTCTGCTGTCCTTATCGATATCAATCGGAGTAATCGGTGTGGGAACCTTCTGGATTAAAGCCAGCCTCTTCTCACGATATTTTGAGTTCGTGAAATTGATCATTTCCTCCAGCAGGGAGCCACGCAACCCTCTGGAATTCCATGATGGCATAGAATCGCCTCCTATTACTATAATATATTTCCAATATGGTTCACTGATGAACCATATTGTTCTTCTCCCGCTGCAGTGCTTATGATTGCGAAGCTGTAACAGGAGCTTCCATATTCCTTAATTCCCGAATAAATCCTTCTGAATTCTTAAGAAGATTTCCGGCGGCTCAGCCTTCAGTTCCTTCCCTGACAGATCGGATAGTTCTCCCTTAAGCTCCGGAAATACCATCCGATAGGAGTGGAGCAGCTGATGGGTTAGGCCGTACTTTGTCTTAAAATAATGATTCGTCTTCTGGTCTCCGTACTTATAATCACCAATCAAAGGATGACCTAAGCTTGCTAAATGAGCCCTGATCTGATGGGAGCGCCCTGTGATCAGCTTCACCTGAAGCAGAGTAAAGGACCCCTTTACCCCAGCTTCTGTATCCTTGCCGAGGTTATTCCGGGCTTCGACAGTGACAAGCCTCTGTTGCCTTGGTACCGCAACCATGGGATGTCCTTCATTACCGGGTATAGAGCAGATCGGCTCGTATTCGGTACAGATGTATTCTGCATCCCCTGTCTGCGTTGAATGGATGGTTACCTTATTCGTAACCTCATCCTTACTTAGGAAGCCCTCCACCCGTTTCTTCTCTTCCAGGCTGCCCTTCACGATACAGAGGTAATACTTCCCCAGAGAACGATCCTTCAGAATTTCTGCCATCTCCTGTAGTCCTGGGAGGGATTTCCCGGCGATCAGAAGTCCGCTGGTATTCCGGTCCAGGCGGTTACAGACCCCCGGCTTGAAGCTCGCCAGCTGCTCCCTCGTAAGCTGCTGTGAGGTTATGAGATAAGAAATGATGTATTCCACCATGGAAACATCCTCCTTCTCTGCCTTCTGGGACAACTCACCAATCGGTTTATTCACGACCAGAAGATGGGGATCCTCATAGACGATGTCCAGCTCCTTCTTCACTATTACAGTCTCAGCCTGCTCCGAGAACTCAGCAATCGTCTCATCGGACAGAAATAATGTGATTCTGTCCTCCAAAGCCAGCTTTTCAGAACCGTCCGCCTTCTTTCCATTCAGCACGATATTCTTCTTGCGAAGCATTTTATATAGGAAACTCTTCGGAGCCTTATTCAAAAGCTTTGCCAGCAGCTTATCCAGTCTCTGGCCTGCTTCATTTTGTTGTACATAAAAGTTTCTCATTGTATCAGAACCTCTCTTAAGGAACGGACATAATAATCTGCCAGACGCTTCTTCACCTCGTTATCCTCCTCGGAGAATTCATCATAGACGGCACAGACCTTCATCCCTGCATTTTTGCCGGCCATAATTCCCTGAGGTACATCCTCAAATACCAGACATCCGGATGGCTCCACCTGCAAATCCTCAGCCACCAACAGATAGATATCCGGGGAGGGTTTTCCCTTTGATACCTCGCAGGAGGTTCGGATGGAGGTAAAATACCCGCCAAGCTTGTGTTTCTCAATAATCAGTTCCACCAGCTCCTTCGAATTACTTGTTGCGATGCCGGCAGGGATCCGGTGACTCTGCAGATGCTCGAGCAGCTCTCTAGCACCCTCCTTAACCGGTACCTCATTCAGATATTTCTCCCAGGCCATCGCATTCCAGTCACTCTTAATCTGGTCCAGGCTGTCCGGTAAATGAAATCTTTCCTTAAAATAGAGTGCGGTTTCTGAAAAACTCATTCCTTCGATGGAACGCTGCAGATCCTCAGGAAATTGTATTCCGTAACGTCCGAGATATTCAATGTCGATACTCTTCCACATCCACATGGAATCCACTAGGGTTCCATCCAAATCAAAAATAACCGCGCCAACATTCTTAAGCATGTCTGTCACCATCCTATCCGTCTCCTCAGTTCATCTCTAATGTAATCCTCAATGCAAGCATCAACTGAATTTTCATCTATTGTTTCATCTGTATTGATAGTTCTGATCCGCCAAGTGAAGGACCATCCTATCGGATGCTGTTCAGATAAGCAATCTCTTTCTCCGTCAGCTCCCGATATTCTCCCGGTGCTAATGATGGATCCAAGGACAAACCTCCCATGGAGAGCCGTTTCAGATAGATTACTTCCTTTCCGACTGCCTCAAACATCCGCTTCACTTGATGGAATTTACCCTCCTGAATGGTAAGTTCTATCTCGGAGATATCACCGGACTTCAAAATATGAAGCTTCGCAGGAAGTGTAATATAGTCCTCTTCGATTTGGACCCCTTGAAGAAAGGCTTCCTGATCCTCAGTAGTTACCGAACCGGACACCTTGGCAAAGTAGACCTTGTCCACATGCTTTCGGGGGGATAGGAGCCGATGCGCCAGATCACCGTCATTTGTTAAGATTAAGAGTCCTTCCGTATCCTTATCCAGCCGCCCTACCGGAAACAGCTCCTTACCCTGTGTATCCTCTATCAGATCCAGAACCGTCCTACTTACATTATCTGTAGTGGCGGAGACGACTCCTGCCGGTTTATGGAGCATCAGATAGAGATATTGCCTGTAGCTTATCATCGACTGGTCAAAATACACCTCATCCCGGGTGATATCCACCTTCGTCTCAGGCCTTTTACAAATCTCCTGATTGATGCGTACCCTTCCCTTACGGACCCAGTCCTTGATCTCGCTCCGGGTACCGATGCCCATATCAGCCAGGTATTTATCCAGTCTTAACTGCTCTGCCATATTCTATGCTCCTTACAAATCTACATCTCTTCAATCATAAGTTTGTTTCAATCATAAGATTGCTTCAAACATAAAAATTACTTCGATTTAAATAACAATTGTCTTCTACATCCATCTCCAGCCGGGGAGGTATTTGTTCTTAAAGCTGCCCTTTGCCGTCTTACCCCATCCCATCGGATATCCGTCCACACAGACGAGCTGCCAACCATCCTCTATCCTGCCCTCCGGCTCGATCGCTTCGCATTTCAGATAACGGACTGCTTCCGATGAATGACTCGACAATCGAATCTGCTTGTCATACTCCGAGGTACTGAGTGCACTGGCAAGTGCCTGTGCAGGCTCAAACCTCTGCTTCTTCATCTCTCCCAGTAGCAATCCCTGGCGAAGAATCCTGAGTCCCTTCGTATCGGGTAATCCCTCAGGCATCAGATAGACCCTGTCCTCCCGTACCTCCAGACGCTCATAGAATTTGTCCTCCGAGAGTCCTTTCAGTTTTAACTCACGGAAGAATTCCTTCGCCTCCTCAGAGATATTTTTTACTCCCTTCATAGGAGGCTTCCCTGAAGAAGTGCTAGAATAACTAGCTTCAGATCGTCCTTTCGGATCTCCTTTTTGTAACAGGGTAATGAAATGACCCTCACCGTTAATCTTGTGAGGCCAGAGGCGAATACAAGCTTTAAGCTCCTCCCGGTACGGCGCGTCCACAGACAGACCCTCGACCCATTCCGGCTTACCAAAGTCAAAGCCCTCATAGGAGATTCCCAGTCTCTTCTGTTCCTCCTCACAAGGAATGGCATTGACCACATGGAACTCCGGGAACTGCTCCAGAAGATAAGCAATCGTGCCCTCATTCTCCTCAGGCGAGAAGGTACAGGTGGAATACAGCATCATTCCGCCGGGCTTTAACATCTTCGCCGCAAAAATAATGATTTCCTTCTGCAGCTTATTATAATACTCCACTCCATATTGCTCCCAGTTCTTCATGATAGCCGGGGATTTACGGAACATGCCTTCTCCGGAACAGGGGGCATCGATTAATATCTTATCAAAAAATTCCGGAAAATAATCAAGCAGCTTGTTCGGTGCCTCAGATAATACCAGTGCATTCCGGATTCCAAACAGTTCGATATTCTTAAGCAGAGCCTTTGCTCTGGAATTGCTGATATCATTGGATACCAACAGCCCCTCTCCCGATAGCTTGGCTCCTAGCTCCGTACTCTTCCCTCCGGGAGCGGCACAGATGTCCAGAACCTTATCCCCCTTCTCAATTGGAAGTAGGCTGGCGGGTGTCATCGCACTGGGTTCCTGAATATAATACAAACCGGCATAATAATACGGATGTCTCGCCGGTTGCTCCTGCGTGTCATAGTAATAACCGTTTGCCACCCAGGGAATTCTCTGTATAGGAAAAGGACAGAGCTTCTCGAATTCCTCCGGGGACAGCTTCAGGGTATTTACCCGTATCCCACCGTAATGCGGCTTGGAATAACACCGTAAATACTCCTCATATTCTTCCCCCAAAAGCCTTCTCATCCTGTCCTCAAATAACTTAGGTAAATTCATGAAATCACTCCGTCTTCCTGTAATCGCCGGAACTAATTGTAGTTAACCGGAACCGCGTGCAGTATGGATTATTCTGCCTGCAGTATGCCTAGTCAATTTTATCGTAAGCTCTGTGCCCGGTATCTCTGTGAGATCAGATCCAGATCCTTGTTGAATTTTTCTAACTCTGCCCGGTCACCCACCTGGTATATCCGGAAAAATTCATCCTGTATCTTAATTACCTCCTGTTTGTTCGCTACTTTATAGAGATTCTGTATGTTCGTCAGGATGTCTGCAACGATATTAGCTTTAATGGTAAAGGAATTCTGTGCATCCATGATTTCATCCCGAACAACACTCATTTCCCGGTCCAGGATCAGAATTGCTTCCGCAGCGGAGGAAAGTCGATCCCTGATATGTTCCGGCATATGCTGCTTATACTTATACCGGAGGGAATGCTCGATCGTAGCCCAGAAATTCATGGCCAGAGTGCGGATCTGAATCTCCACCTGAAGCTCCTTAGCACCCTGTAAGGTCTCCACAGTATAATATACTATGATATGATAGGAACGGTAGCCGCTCTCCTTTGCATGATCGATATAGTCCTTCTCACTCTTGATGCGCATATCTGACCGCTTCTTGATGATGTCTACCACTTTATAAATATCTTCAACAAACTGACAGATAATCCGGATACCGGCGATATCTTCAATCTTATCTTCAAAATCCTTCAGGTCCAGTTTCTTCTTCTGAGCCTTCTCCAGAATACTGGATATCGTCTTTACCCTGCCTGATACCTGTTCTATCGGGGAGTAGGCTCCCACATGCTTATACTCCTCAATGATGTGGTTGAACTTGACAATCAGCTCATCGACTGCCAGAGCATATGGATCCATGATTTCTCTCCAAAGTTGTATCTCCATCGTTTGCTTACCTCCCTGTAAAACCATTTATTGTTCAGTGACACTATCTTCATGATATGACCTATAAAACAAAGCTATTCTTCTAAAGATAACATCATCATGGATAAAAGTGCAAAGCCTGCTGTCTCGGTCCGAAGTATTCTTCTTCCTAACGTAATCGGTATAATCTTATTCTTACTGGCCAGCTCGATCTCAGATTCTTCAAAGCCACCCTCAGGTCCGATTAATATCCCGATGGAGGAGTCTTTCTGCAGGCCTCCTATGATATCCTTGGTCAGCTGTATCCCGGAAGCATTCTCATAAGGTATCACAGCGGTATCCATACCTGAAGCTTTTATCACCGCCTCCTTATAGCTGAGCACGGGCAGTACCCTCGGGATATATCCTCTTCCCGACTGCTTGGCAGCACTTTCTGCTATCGCCTGCCACCGTTCCAGCTTCTTCTCTTCCTTCTTCTTATCCTCAAGCTTAACCACACATCTTGCCGTCATGACCGGAATAATCTCAGATACACCAAGCTCCACAGCCTTCTGGATGATCAGCTCCAGCTTGTCCTTCTTCGGAAGTCCCTGGAATAGTGTGATCCTTGCAGGCAATTCTGTTCCGGTATCCTGTATGGACGTGATTCCGGCCAGAATCTCCGTATCGGACACCCTTTTAATTATACAATAACAATCTTTTCCTTGTCCATTACAAATTATGATTGAATCGCCCTGCTTCATCCGCAGAACGTTTTTCATATGGTTGACATCGGATCCGAGGATCGTAATGACATCCCCTTGGATTTGGTCCGGATTCACATAAAAACGGTGCATACGAATGCTCCTTTAACCTAATATATTTGTAGTTTTTCTGTTAATAAACGAAATTATAAGTATACTTATCTCACTTCAAAGGCTCGGATGGATCCCTGCCAGGTTCTAGTGAAATAGGTTGTCCCATACAAATGATTATACTACATTTAGAACATATGTTCAACACTTTATTTCACCAATACGAGGAACCCACACTTTACCTCTCCTAAAATCAGGAAGCAGAGACGCAGCGTTTCACAAAAGGGGTAAGCTGGTTATCAGAGTATTTCTAGAGAGCAAAGACGCCGGGTTTATGACCCGGCGTCTTTTTGTACATTTATTATAATTATTTTTCTTTCCTAATTCAAATTCATGATATTGACATAATATTATTATATTGACCTAATTACTTCCTGGCTACGAAGCTTACCCAATCTCCCATTCGGTTTACCTCGAGAATCTGAAAGCCATTTTGCTTCAGCGCTTGTTCTACAGCTGTCTCCTTGGTATTGATAATGCCTGAGCTGATGAAAATTCCGCCGGGCTTCATATTCTCACCGATGACAGCTGATAAAGGAATGATTACATCTGCTAAGATATTCGCCACCACCAGATCAAAACGATCCCTTCCTACCATGGAGCGAAAATCGGTATCCTCTATGATATTTCCCGTGACGAAATGAATACATGCATCGGAAGCACCTACTGTCAGACCCTTCTCATAGTCGTCTTTCTTTAGCTCAGCTGAATGTATGCCATTGATACCTGAGTTTTCGATTGCCGCAGCGGTAGCCAGAGGATCGATGTCGATACCGAGTAACTCACCGGCACCGAGCTTTCTGGCGATGATGGATAATATTCCGCTTCCGCTGCCCGCATCCAGTACGGAGTCACCCGGCTTCAGATGCTTCTTCAAGCCTAGGATACAGAGCTTCGTTGTCTCGTGTGCACCGGTCCCAAAGGAAGTGCCGGGATCAATCTCTATCACCAGGTCCTTCTCATTAACCTCAGGCAGCTCCTCCCAGGTTGGTTTAATGACTATCGTATCATCAATTCGAAAGGGCTTAAAGAACTGCTTCCAGTTATTAATCCAATCCTTATCCTCGGTATCGGATACATTAAGCCTACCGCTTCCGATTTCTACAAATTCCGATAGCTCCTTCAAGCCCTCCTCAACCTGCCTTAGGATAGAGGGGATGTCCTCGGTCGGATCCGTGTAGAAGGTAATCAAAGCTTTACCGTCGTCTTCTTCCAACTCCGGCAGGAAGTCGATAAACAGTTGTTTTCTCTCCTGCTCCGTAATTTGTATCTTATCACTGATCTCAATACCTTCTATCCCTAGTCCAATCAGCAGATCACTTACTAGATCGACTGCCTCGGTGGTTGTCTCCAGAGTAAATTTCGTCCATTTCATAGTTGTTCTCCGATACTATTCTATTCTCTTTATTGCACTGTTCACATTATATATTGTCCGGTACTGCCATCGTTATATATTCGTTCCTAATGGTTAAGCTATCAGTTTTTCTCTGTTTAAGGATATGCCTCACGAAGAGGGAGCACCCATCCGTGAGGCCATCATTTTTAATATTCTATCATCTATATTTTACTTTAAGAATAGCAGCTATATCACCCTCTGCCTGCTAATCCAGAATCAACTCTTTATTTCCAGAATTTCTTCTTGCCCTTCTCCTTTTCCGTGTCCTCTTGGCTTTCGTCTCTTCTTCCGTTCATCGCATCATCAAATTTCTTCAATAGATCCTTCTGTTCAGAGGTCAGGCCGGTAGGTATCTGTACGACCAGGGTAACATAATGGTCGCCCCTGACATTCTTATTCCTTAAGGTCGGTACGCCCTTCTCCCTTAAGCGGACCTTTGTATCGGTCTGAGTTCCGGGCTTCACGTTATAGATCACATCCCCATCCACCGTATTGATCTTAATATCACCGCCGAGTACTGCTGTTGCATAGGAAATCGGAGCAGTCGAGAAGATATCAAAATCCTGCCTCTGGAAGATCGGGTGTCTGCTTACTTCTACATCCACAAGCAGATCGCCTCTCGGGCCTCCATTGGAACCGGGTTCGCCCTTCCCGCGGATTCTGACGCTCTGTCCATTATCAATTCCGGCCGGAATGGATACCTTAATCTTCTTTCTGCTGGAGATAAAGCCTGAACCATAGCAATCCGAGCATTTATCCTTAATGATCTTACCCGTACCCTTACAGTCGGGACAGGTCTGGACATTCCTTACCATCCCAAACAGGGATTGCTGGGTATAGACTACCTGACCCTTGCCGCCGCACTTATGACAGGTCTCGGCGCTGCTTCCCGGCTTCGCACCGCTGCCATGACAGGTACTGCATTCATCCTTCAGATTCAGCTCCAATTCCTTTTCTGTACCGAATACAGCATCTTCAAAGGAAATTCTGACAGAGGTTCTGAGATTAGCTCCCTGCATCGGACCATTATTTGTCCTTCTGGAACGTCCGCCAAATAGGTCTCCGAAGATATCACCGAAGATGTCACCCATATCGAAGCTGCTGAAATCAAAGCCTCCCGCACCACCGGCACCACCCTCAAAGGCAGAATGACCAAACTGGTCATATTGTCTGCGCTTATCCGCATCGCTCAGTACTGCATAGGCTTCAGATGCTTCCTTGAATTTAGCTTCTGCTGTTGTATCCCCGGGATTGGTATCAGGATGGTATTTCTTCGCCAGTTGTCTGTATGCTTTTTTTAATTCTTCATCTGTCGCAGTCCTGCTGACACCTAAGACCTCATAATAATCTCTTTTATCCGCCATCTTATCCTTCACCTTTCATTGCTGCTAATTTCACTTTATCATAGGCAAATAGGCAGTCTGTAAGGACCACCTATCATCAACCTTATTTTAATCCTATGAGATATGTTAATGAATTTCCGAAAATTCATATACGCGTTCGCGTTCATAAACCATCATAACGGAACGGAAGGCATCCGTCAAGATTATCCGTTGTTTTCCTACGGATGCCTTCCACCGTCATCACTCTATTGATTAAACCTCTCTATAATCACCGTCTACAACGTCTCCGTCATAGGTCTGGGAAGCTCCATTGCTTCCGGCACCGGACATATCAGGACCGGGTCCGCCTGCTCCGGCAGCGCCGCTCTGCTCATACAGCTTCGCAAATAATGCCTGAGCATCATTCATCAGCTTTTCCTTCGCAGCCTTGATATCCGCTACCTCACCTTCGCTCATAACCTCAGGATTGGATTTCTCAACCAGCTCCTTCAGTCTTGCCAGGTCAGTTTCTACTGTGGACTTATCATCGGCACTGATCTTGTCGCCCACCTCACTAAGTGCCTTCTCCGTCTGGAATACCATGGAGTCCGCATCATTTCTGACATCCACTGCTTCCTTACGTCTCTTATCCTGTGCCTCATACTCGGCAGCTTCTCTGACTGCCTTATCGATATCGGAATCGGAAAGGTTGGAGCTTGCAGTAATCGTAATGTGCTGCTCTCTGCCGGTTCCTAGATCCTTAGCGGATACATTTACGATACCGTTCGCATCGATATCGAAGGTAACCTCGATCTGAGGAACACCCCTCTTTGCCGGAGGAATTCCGTCCAGACGGAATTGGCCGAGGCTCTTGTTGTCCTTCGCAAACTGTCTCTCACCCTGTACAACATTAATATCAACAGCAGTCTGGTTATCAGCAGCTGTGGAGAAGATCTGGCTCTTCTTAGTAGGAATGGTGGTATTTCTCTCAATCAGTCTGGTAGCTACGCCGCCGAGGGTCTCGATGGAGAGGGACAGCGGAGTTACGTCAAGTAACAGGATGTCACCTGCACCTGCATCGCCTGCCAGCTTACCACCCTGGATGGAAGCACCGATTGCTACACATTCATCCGGGTTCAGGGTCTTGCTGGGCTCCTGACCGGTTAACTGTCTAACCTTATCCACTACGGAGATCATACGGGTGGAACCACCGACTAACAGTACCTTCTTTAGGTCTGAAGTAGAGATTCCGGCATCTCTTAAGGCATTCTGTACCGGAACAACGGTTCTCTCTACCAGGTCATGGGTTAATTCATCGAATTTCGCACGGGTCAGATTCATATCAAAATGCTTCGGACCATCTGCGGTCGCTGTGATGAAAGGAAGATTGATATTACTTGTGGTTGCGGAGGATAATTCCTTCTTGGCCTTCTCTGCTGCTTCCTTCAATCTCTGTAATGCCATCTTATCCAGGGACAGATCCACACCATCGGATTTCTTGAATTCATCGATCATAAATCTTACGATTCTGTCGTCGAAATCGTCGCCGCCGAGATGGTTATCACCGGAGGTTGCTAATACCTCGATAACTCCATCACCGATCTCAATGATGGATACGTCGAAGGTACCGCCGCCAAGGTCATATACCATGATCTTCTGCTCATGCTCGTTATCAAGGCCGTAAGCCAATGCTGCAGCTGTAGGCTCGTTAATGATACGTTTTACATCCAGGCCTGCGATCTTACCTGCATCCTTGGTCGCCTGTCTCTGTGCATCGTTAAAATATGCAGGAACCGTAATAACAGCTTCGGTAACCTTCTCTCCCAGATAGCTTTCTGCATCTGCCTTAAGCTTCTGAAGAATCATTGCAGAGATTTCCTGGGGTGAAAATCTCTTATCATCAATCTTTACACGATAATCGGTTCCCATATGTCTCTTGATGGATGAAATGGTCTTATCGGAATTAGTAACCGCCTGACGCTTTGCAGGCTCACCAACCAAACGATCTCCTGACTTCGTAAAAGCTACTACGGAAGGGGTGGTTCTTGCGCCTTCGGTATTAGCAATAACAACGGGCTTTCCGCCTTCCATTACAGCAACACATGAATTTGTGGTGCCCAAATCAATTCCTATGATTTTTCCCATTCTATTTTCCTCCTATATAATATATTGTTGATTTTGAAATAATTGTTATTTATGGGTCTTCCAAGCAATGAAGCCTGATGGCCCTTAGTTAACTACCTTCACCATGCTGTATCTCACAACGGTGTCACGGTAGGTATATCCCTTCTGGAATTCATCGGTGATGATGTTTTCTCCCATCGTTTCATCCTCTCCGTGCATTACTGCGTTATGAAGTGCAGGATCAAATTCTTTACCTACCGCTTCAATCTGCTTTACTCCGATCTCTTCCAGTGTACTCGTCAGCTGCTTATAAATCAGTTCCATTCCCTGGGCAAAGGCATTTTCCTTATCCTTATCGGTAAGGGCTCCTAAGCCACGTTCAAAATTATCTATGACGGGCAGCAGCTTTTCGATGAGGCTCTTCACGCCAATGTCATACATCTGGCTTTTTTCCTTCTCTGTACGTTTACGGTAATTATCAAATTCGGCCATATTTCTCATCAGCCGATCCGTCAACTCCTCGATTTTTAATTCCTTTGCAGCCAGCTCCTTATTCTTACCGCTCTTAAAAAAGGATTTACTTTGTTTTGCTGCTCTTCCATCCGCATCCGCTGCAGCTTCTATCTCATCCTCCGAAGCATTGCTGTTCTCTTCCATCTCTTCGTCTTCTGAAATAATCTCCTCCGCTTCTGCATCTGATATGGTTTCCTCAAATAATACGTCCTGATCGTCTGTACTCATTTGATTCTCCATAGTATCCTTTGTTCTGTCCATTCGATTGCTCTCCTTTTCCATAGCTGCTTTTATAACCTCGATTGTTTTATCGGAATCCTCTAACACTAACCATCCACCTTTCCAATCCTACTATTTGTTTTTAAATATATCATCCAGCTGGGACATTAAGGTCTGAAGGGTACTTACCACTTTCTCATAATTCATTCTTTTCGGTCCGATGATACCTACCTTACCGTAGACACCCTCTTCGATCTCATAGGTTGCTGTTACGACCGAACAATCCTTCATGGCTTCCACCGGAGTCTCATCACCGATATAAACCTGAATTCCCCTGCTTTCCTTATCTTCTATCTTATCCTGAATTAATTCTGTCAGCATCTTCTTCTCTTCCAGAGTATATAATAATTCAGAAGCCTTATCCTTATCACTGAGCTCAGGATACTTTAATATATTCGTCGTCCCAGAGGTATAGATCTCTATGTCATCCTCTTCGGATACAGCCTGCATGATCGCATCCAGTATATCGTTCACGATGGTCCTGTAATCTCCTGCCTGTTCCTTCATCTTCGTAATGACAGGGAGGTTAATCTCTGCAAGATCCAGACCCTGCAGGAAGGTATTCAGAACGATATTCAGCTTTAAGATAGTTTCCTTATTTAAGGATGCTGTTATATGAATTATTTTATTCTTAACAATATTCCGTTCAAATACTATAACGGCCAGAAGCTGGTCATCCTCCAGTTCAGTCAGCTGAACGAACTTTACTTTCTTCTTATATTGAGGTGTCGTTACCATCGTAGTATAATTTGTATTGACAGCCAGCATCTTCGCAACCTGCTGAAGTATATTCTCCAGTTTGTCTGCTTTCTCTAGCAGCAGTACCTTCATATCCTCAACCTCTTTGATTTTATCCTTGAGGAGAAGGTCCACATATAAGCGGTAGCCCTTATCAGAAGGAATACGTCCTGCCGAGGTATGGGGTTGAATGATATAGCCCAGCTCCTCCAAATCCGACATTTCGTTCCGGATCGTAGCAGAGCTTAGATTAAGGTCGGTATATTTAGATATCGTCCTTGAACCGACAGGTTCTCCTGTTTCCAGGTAGTTTTGAATGATTGCTTGAAGAATTTTAAGTTTTCTTTCGTCCAGTTCCTGCATAATTCACCTCGATCCGAAATCGCAGCTTTGTCTACTCTTGTTATTAGCACTCACCACAATGGAGTGCTAACATCTAGTTATAAAATAGCACTATCAGTTTCGTTTGTCAAGGATATTTTCAAAGAAAATTTCGTATTTACTTAAGCTAGAACGAATAGAAATACATCAGAAAAGCTCCGCTTTTTGCGGAGCCTTCTATAAATTTTATAGATAACAGTTCAAGGCCATACGTGAAATTTGATGCACTCACATAATGCTAATCTAGTAAGAACTCAGCCAAAACCTGATTGCTGACATCTATTCCGTATTCTGTCAGGTAAAGTAATCCCATGCTCTCATCCAGAAGTCCCTTATCCTTTAAGCCTTCGATTACCTTCCCGTATATCTCCTCTATCTCCTGTCCGAATATCACGGTGAACTCTTCCCTGCTAATTCCCTTCGTCAGCCTTAAGCCCAGAAACATGAATTCCTCCATCTGAGCTTTCCGGCTTAATTCCTGCAGCTCTCTTCTGATTCCCGGAATACCCCTGGGGACGTTTGTCTGATCCTTTGCTTTTGAAGCAATTGTTACGTTTTCTGAATGATTGCACTCCTTCATACACGCTTGGATATATTCCTCCAGCTCAGTTGTATTTTGAAACCTGGTATTCCACAGGCAGGAGGAGGCTCCAAGTCCAAGGCCCAGATAAGGAATGCCGGTCCAGTAGCCCTGATTGTGCCTACATTCATACCCTTTCCTGGAATAGTTGGATATTTCATATCTGTGATAGCCATAGTCCTTCAGGATTTCCTTGGTTCTCGCATACATCAGTCTGTCCGTCTCTTCCTCCGGAAGTTTCCCTGCTTCCGGTTTTCCCTCCCCATATCGTTCATAAAAGGGAGTGCCTTCTTCAATAATCAGGCTGTAGGCCGAAATATGCTCCGGATTCAACTCGGCGATCCTCTGTAGAGTGATCTCCCAATCCTGTAGGGTCTGTCCCGGCAGAGCTGACATCAGATCCACATTAATGTTGTTGAACCCAATGCTTCTGGCCAAGGAATAATTCTCGAGAAATTGTTCATAGTCATGAATTCTTCCCAGAAGCTTCAGCTCATGATCAAGAGTGGATTGGAGCCCGAAGCTGATCCGGTTGATTCCCGCTTCCCGGTAGGTCATCAGCTTATCATAGTCCACTGTCCCCGGATTCACCTCTACAGTGATCTCCGGTACCTCCTCCCCTTTCGCTAGTACAAATACCTCCCGAACAGTATCCAGGACCTCCTTAAGGTAATCTGCAGCCACACTGGAGGGAGTTCCTCCGCCAATGAAGACGGAAACGACCTTGTATTCGTCCATTCTCCCTGCATAGCTTCTGATTTCCTCCTGTAAAGCCTTAAAATACCGTTCCTTCGTCAAAGCCCCTGACGGAGCCGATAGAAAATCACAATAATTACATTTCTTCACGCAGAACGGAACATGGATATATAGCTCAAGTGGGGTATACTCCTGTTTTTTAGTAATCATATTTTTCATTCGCGGGACCTCCAAAACTTTTAAACCGCCTGGCTATATTCTACCACTAATAGCATGGAATCTCTTTCTTCAATAGTTTATTTCATTATTACAAGCTAATAATGAAGTTAAATACCGTCCGGACATCCATGAACGAGATTAAAATTCAACACATAATAATTTATAAGGTGGTATAAATACAATTACTTTCTATTAAAGAAGCTCCTGCAAGAAAGAATAATATTTAAACCACCTTAATATAGCTGATAAACAGTCTGGCAGGTAATCGTTCAAACAGAACTGTTTGTATTATAATATTTTAGTCATCATCCAGCTTCAGTACGCTCATAAAGGCCTTCTGCGGAATCTCGACATTACCAACCTGTCTCATCCTCTTCTTACCTTCCTTCTGCTTCTCCAGAAGCTTCTTCTTACGGGTGATATCACCGCCGTAACACTTCGCAAGGACGTCCTTTCTCATCGCTTTCACGGTCTCCCTGGCGATGATCTTGCTTCCGATCGCTGCCTGAATCGGAATCTCGAAGAGCTGGCGCGGAATCTCATCCTTCAGCTTCTCGCACATTCTCCTGCCCCGCTCATATGCACTCTCGGCATGTACGATGAAGGACAGCGCATCCACTTCTTCCTTATTAATCAGGATATCTAACCTCACCAGCTCGGACTGCTCATAGCCCTTCAGCTCATAGTCAAAGGAGGCATAGCCCTTGGATCTGGATTTAAGAGCATCAAAGAAATCATAGATGATTTCATTTAACGGCAATTCGTATTTTAATAAGGCTCTGGTGGTCTCCATATATTCCATTCCAAGATAGACTCCGCGTCTCTCCTGGCACAGCGTCATGATGGAGCCGACGAATTCTGTGGTAACCATAATCTCGGCAGACACGATCGGTTCTTCCATATAATCAATGACAGAGGGATCCGGCATATTCGTCGGATTCGTGATGTCAATCATGGTTCCATCCGTTTTATGGATTTTATAGACAACACCCGGAGCTGTCGTTACCAGGTCCAGATTATACTCTCTCTCGAGTCTTTCCTGGATGATCTCCAGATGAAGCAGACCTAAGAAACCGCAACGAAAGCCAAAGCCTAAGGCCACGGAGGTCTCCGGCTCGAACTGGAGGGCAGCATCATTTAGCTGAAGCTTCTCCAGGGCATCCCGCAGGTCCGGATATTTCGCTCCATCGGCCGGATACATACCACAGTATACCATCGGATTGACCTTCTTATATCCGGGCAGCGGCTCGGCACAGGGGCGTGCGGCATCGGTAACCGTATCACCGACCCGGGTATCCTTCACATTCTTAAGGCTGGCAGTGATATAGCCTACTGTTCCGGCTGTCAGCTCTTCACAGGGAATAAACTGTCCGGGACCGAAGATACCGACTTCAACCACCTCAGAGACTGCACCGGTAGCCATCATCTTAATCTGAGTACCCTTCTTCACCCTGCCTTCCTTGATCCTGCAGAAGATAATGACGCCTCGGTAAGAATCATACAGAGAATCAAAGATCAGTGCCTGTAGGGGCGCTTCCGCGTCTCCCTTAGGCGCTGGTATCTTCGTTACGATCTGCTCCAGCACCTGATCGATATTGAGCCCTTGTTTGGCAGAAACGAGAGGTGCATCATGGGCTTCGAGCCCGATGACATCCTCAATCTCGGCAATAACCCGTTCCGGTTCCGCACTGGGCAGGTCAATCTTATTGATGACCGGCATAATATCCAGATTATGATCCAGTGCCAAATATACATTGGCCAGCGTCTGTGCCTCAATACCCTGGGCTGCATCCACAACAAGGATAGCACCTTCGCAGGCGGCAAGGCTTCTGGATACCTCATAGTTGAAATCCACATGTCCAGGAGTATCGATTAAATTGAAGATATATTCCTCACCGTTTTTTGCTTTGTAAACGGTACGCACGGTCTGTGCGTTGATCGTGATTCCGCGTTCCCTCTCCAGATCCATATTATCCAACACCTGTGCCTGCATCTCTCTGCTGGTCAGCAAACCGGTCATCTCAATAATACGATCCGCCAGAGTCGACTTACCATGGTCTATATGGGCAATGATACAAAAGTTCCTGATTTTACTTTGGTCTACGGACATGTTGTTCCTCCTGAGTATCTGATTTCACAGCAGGCATACCGCCCGCTCTCCACTCTTTAACGGCAGGCTCGTCCCTCCTGCCCTGATAAGAATGGATATGATATAAATGTATTGAACCGCGTTCATTATATCATACCCAATCATGAGTGGCAAGATGCTTGGTAAAGCCTATGCGGACATATGATCAATTAAAGAATCTGCAGGTATTTTACAGTTCAGCCCTCAATAAAGGATATCACAAAGGACCGGGGAGAAATGATTTCCATGGTGGAGTATAATACACAACGTAATGTAACTAAGCGGGAGCGTCTCATCCATGGGAACATTTCCTCCCCGGTCCTGGCAAAATCATTGAAGGCTGAACTGTAACCTCATATGTCCGCTTATGGCCCCTGCAGCACCTCATCCAGGACCTCTGCGAAGGGTGGCATGGCGTTCCTCGCAGAGGCTACTGTGTTTTTATATGTACCGAGCTCGATCAGCATACTCTTCGGACGCAGATGCAGGTTATAGCGGTAGCTGTTCAGATAATTCCGATAGATTAATTTCGGGTACTTCTCCAGGGATTTTAGCTGCACCTGGAAGCTGAAGGCCAGATTATCCTGTTGATACGGATTATCCAAATCGATTCTCGGCCCTGTTGGTTTCCTGCTGAGTCCGTTAAACAGCATGATCTGTGCGGTTTCCTGGCCCTCCAGAATAGTGGAGCGTTTATCAGCCCCATCTCTATGGATATCAATTATTACCTCGATGGTTGGATTCTCCTCTAATATCTTGGATATCCCATCATAGGCATAATTATATGCCAGATTTGCGTCACCCTTACTCATTTTATCATACGCAGTGGTATCATGGATGACATTATAGCCGTATTGCTCCTCCAGAATCTGTGTCAGATAATTTCCCATACCGACAACCGTATCCGCTGCTACCCCTTCCCTGCTGTCCGCATAAGCCTCATGGGAATGAGTGTGGTAGATCAGAATCTGTGGTGCATCATTCTTCTGCTTGATGCTCATATCCTTCCCCAGAAGTACCTCGGAATCAAATAATTCGTCAGTGATACTGGTACCCGGATCCACGATATAGAAATTCCGGACCAGGAAGTTAACATCCTTTAAATCCTCCATTGTAAAGGTGTTCCCGATATAGCTTCGCATGACTTCCATATCGGAGCCTTGCCCGTTTAATGTCTTATCCTCCGATTCCTCAAGGAATACATCGCCTTCCATTACTCCGACAGCCAGCTGTCCATCCCCATTGCCATTCATCCCGTTTTCCCCTGATACTAAGGCTAGAAAGCTGTCATGGTCATAGGCCACTCCATTTGTCAGAATATACTCCTTGGTAAGCATACCCTGGGTGATATCATAGATACCGATCCCTCCCGTCTGTTCCTGCGGTGCTGTTATATCAGAGACCGTGCTGATCAGACCTTCCTTCGGATCAGCAATGGAGCGATCAGCCGCTTGATAGGTTAAGGGTGCCTGAAGCAGGGCTTCCAGGGACCTGTTTTCCCCTGTATATTCATAAGCCGGGAACTCCCTGGTGATCATCGTCATCATAAGATCCTCGTTCTTCTTGTCCACCGACTGATAGCTGAC
>JAEZHX010000105.1 GCA_023436765.1 Bacillota bacterium | reverse complement strand
GCAATCGGACATCTGGGACTGACACGGGAATCTGAGGGTTCGATCAGCTCCACCAGTCTGGCATAACCATAGGTCTTACCGGTCTTCATCACCTTAGCAAGAACCTTATCCCCGACCACAGTGTCCTTAATGAACAGGGTATAGCCTTCCTGCTTGCCAATGCCTTCCCCGTCTGCACCGATATCTTCAATTGTCACAACCACCTGATCATTCTTCTTAATCATACCATCCGCCTGTCTTAAGTCTATCGCCATCTCATTATCTATTTATCTCTATTACTGTATCTCTTATTTCTTTTCCCTATGATGCACTTATTCTTTTCCCTTGGTACTTCTCATGATATTTGATTCGAACATCCTCTGATAACCCATCCATTCCGTTTTCGGGTCTCCACTGTTAAGCAGCTCCGTCATAGTCTGAAGCTTGGCATCCGCATTATCAGCAAAATGAAGTGCCATAGCTTCTATCGTCGCAGGTTTCTTCGGTGAACCGTATTCCAGCTCTCCATGATGGGCAAGGATACAGTGAAGCAATTCATTTGCCAGCTTCGCAGGGAATTTTCCCTGGGTTTTAATATAATTGTCCACCTTATTTGCCCCGATGAAAATGTGACCCAGAAGCTGTCCATCATCCGTATAGTCATTCTCAGGGAAGGAGGATAGTTCCTCCAGCTTGCCAATATCATGGAACAGAGCAGCTGTGACCAATAGATCCCGGTTAATAATCGGATAGCTTGCTGCAAAATACTCACAAAGCCGGATGACACTAAGCGTATGCTCGATCAGTCCACCGACAAAGCTATGATGTACACTCTTCGCAGCGGAATGATTCTTAAAATCCTTCACAAATGCTGCATCCTGCAGAAAGAAATGCTCAGCCAAAGCTTTTAGGTTCGGTTCCTTAATGGCGCTGATGATTTCCTTGATCTCCGTATACATCCCCTCGATGCTCTTACTAGTTACCGGGAAGTAATCCTCCGGATAATATTCCCCCTCACGGGCTTTATAGATCCGGCTGATATTCAGCTGCAAAGCATCCTGAAAGCTGGTCACACGTGCATCGATATGCACGAAATCCACCGCTTCATACTGCCCAATCTCATTATTAAAGTCCCAAATCTTTGAATCTATGGTACCGGTCTTGTCCTGAAGTACCAAGGACACATAGTTTTTCCCGCTCTTACCTGTCAATACCTGTTTCGATTTACAGAGATAGATCTCATTCCTAATCATATCTCCCTCGCGCAGCTCCTGAATATATTTCATAACATTCTTACCCTTTCTATTTTCCCCTGCGAATACCCGAACCATATGTATCCTGCTGGGTATGTCCAAAATTATTTTCAATGCCTTATACAAATGTACTTCCCTATGGTTGCGGTTTATGTACATCCCTTTGTCCGACATCCTTTATTATACCCTACCTAATTCAATATATAAAGCAGTTCTGTAAGAAACTTACCTTCACTCGCATACAAACAAGCAAGCTTTGCATTCGCCCTCGCGCATAAAACAGGCTGTACCATACATTTCGCGGTACAGCCTGTTGCATTTCCTATTTTTCCTGTTCCTTCTCAGCCAGAGTCACCATTAAGGTCATCTCCCTCTTGCTTGTTCCGGAAGTTCTCTTAATATCAAACTCTAACTCTGTTCCTGCTTCATAGCCGGATATGATATTAAAGAAGCTGTTTGTATTCATAATGGATCTGTCATCCACCATCAGGATGATATCCCCTCCCCGCAGTCCAGCATCAAATGCCGGAGAATTGGCCCTAACCTCATTAATATAGATACCATTCAGTACCTCATTCTCTATCTTCGCCGCCTCGGTCATATCTTTGGCAACAACTCCGCAATAGATCCTAGGGCTTGCTTTCGCCATACGTTCTATAATCGGTTTGATCTTACTAATCCCGACTACGGTGTTCAGGTTCTCATTCATTCCTTCCCTCAGGGCTCTCGTTATGATCCCGATTACTTCACCGTACATATTTATGATAACACCATCGCTATTGGCATTGTCCACTATATCCGTATTGAACAGATCTAATTTATTATCAGTTATACTGATGGAACTTCCTCTGCTGGTAATTATTCCAAAATCTATGGAATTCGGATAACCATTCGGACTACCCAGCGCTATAATCGGATTCCCTACGGTTACCGTATAGGATTCACCAAGCGTAGCAACCGTAATATTATTATTCAGATATAGCGGAGGAATATCCTTAACGCTAACCGAGAGCGTAGCCAGATTGACCTCCAACTCATAATCCAGGAGCTTGGCCTCGATTAAATCCGCCTCTGATAATTTCATTTTTATGCTGTTTGCATTCCTGATCCGATCATAACTAACAAGAATAATTAAATCCGTACCATCATTGAAAATAATCAACCCGGAGGTTTCAATTACAGTCTCGGTAGGATAACCCAACCAGTCCTGCCCCTCCACTATACTGGAAATCGTTACAAGGGATTTATTTGCCTTGGCTGCAACAGCTTTCACCTGATCAGTCATGTTGATATAATCCTTAAGATCTGCTTCAATCCTATTAATAACTACCTGTTCCTTCTTATCATCGTCAGGAGCCTGTCCGTTTGTTGAGCTCTCAACCTCCGGGATAGGTTCCGGTGTAGGCGTTGGGTCAGGCGTCACTTCGTTGCCCTCATTCCCTTCATTATTCGGAATAGCAGTGGGAAAGGTAATCGGTGTTTTTACATCCTGTTCTCTATGTAAAATCCTGCTTATTCCTGGCTCCGTAAGGCAAAAAGTAACAGCAGCAACCACGCCGAACAGGATTGCCATAAATAAGGTCATAAAAAAAGGATACAGATACTTCCGTACTTTTTTACGCTTCTTTTGAATTACTTGTTCTTTAATAAACTCGTACTCTTTTTTGTCCTTGTCTTCCACAGACATTATTCTTCTCCTTACTGAAGCTTGAGATAAGTTTATATAACATGATTGGATATATCAGATCTATTTTGAGATGATACATTATTCCTATTTTATCATTTACTTATGAACAGAGTATGAATTAAATGTAAACAATCGGTAGTGCTGCAGATAGCACCGGCAATTCCTGATACTCCCTTTGATGCTGGAAGATATTGTGCTATAATAATGAATAACTAACAGATATTCTAACATAATTTAGACGCATTGAAAAGCAATATTATTAGGACAGTGTTTGGAGGAGATTTCATGCAGATTAGAAAGACGGTAAGAGAAGACCTGAATGAGGTAATGAAGATCTATGCCGATGCCAGACAATACATGAGAGAGCACGGTAACCCTAACCAATGGATTAACGGATATCCCACCATAGAAATGGTTCTGGGTGATATTTCCGATCAGAGCAGCTATGTCTGCACTGAATCAGATGTAATCGTCGGTGTATTTCGTTTTACCCTAGGTACGGATCCTACCTATATTCACATCTATGAGGGAAGTTGGCTAAATGAGAGACCCTACGGTGTAGTGCATCGCATCGCTTCTGCGAACCATAAGAAGGGTGTAGCCTCCTTCTGCCTGGAGTGGTGTCTGACAAGCTGCGGAAATGTCCGGATTGATACCCACCGTGATAACTATATCATGCAGAACCTCTTGGTCAAAAACGGTTATACCAGGTGCGGTATTATCTATCTAGAGGATGGGGCTGAGAGATTAGCCTATCAGAAATTCCTATTTTAGTAGTTGTGCATACCATACGGATTCAGTTTTAAAAACAGCATATCATACATATGATGCTTTAGTGGATGAATTAAATGGGGTGCGATAACACTTTGAAGAAGATTCATATGGAAGCATTACACAATAGTAAGCTTTACCGGGTGGTAGTGATTTTTCTGGCTTCTGTTCTGGCGGTATATTTTCTTGGCTGTATTTATTTCATAAATCATTTCTTTTTCCATACCTTTATAAACGGTGTTGATGTATCCTTAAAAAAGTATAAGGATGCCGACGTTATCATGCGGAAGCACCTGAACGAGTACAAATTACAGATTATTGAGAGAAATGGAGATATTGAATATATCTATGGCCGGGATATCGGCCTGCGCCTTAATGATAAATCAAAAATAGCTGATCTGGGTCAGAAGCAGAAGCCATTTCAATGGCTTCGCTATGCTTTTGGTGATAATAAATATGAGGCAAAGGGACTGTATCTGTATCATAAGGGTAAATTGGAGCAGCGGCTCAAAGCACTAAACTGCCTCAATACGGTTGAAGTGGAGCCAAGAAATGTAAGCTTTAAATATCTTAACGGGGCCTATAAAGTGGTTGGCGAAGTATACGGGAATAAAATCATCAGGGATAGGCTGAATAAAGTGGTAGAAACCGGTATACTTACAGGTCGTGACACGGTTGATCTGAATGAGCAGCAATGCTATCAAAGCCCTAGATATACCCTGCAATCAAAGAAAACCGCCCTCACGAAAAGTCTGTTGGAGAAGTATACCTCCGCTAAAGTTACCTACCTCTTCGGAGAAGAGAAGGAAGTACTGGAAGGCAAAACCATCAGTAAATGGCTCAAGGTGGATGATCATCTGGATGTGATCCTCAATAAGTATGCAGTTCTGCTCTATATCAAAGGCTTGAGTAAAAGATATGATACCGTAGGCACAGCAAGAAGCTTTCGGACTTCGACCGGTAATACGATAGAGGTAACCGGAGGGCTCTATGGCTGGAAGATAGATCAGGAGGCTGAGATGAAGGCGTTAACTGAACATATCCGAAACGGTGAGGTAATCGTAAAGGAACCGGCTTATCTTCAGAAAGCCCTCTCGCGGGGCAGCGAAGAGATTGGCAATACCTACCTTGAGATCAACATCACCAGACAGCATCTATGGTTTTATAAGGATGGCAAGTTAATCACCCATGGTCCGGTCGTTACCGGGAGTCCGGCCAGGGGTTTCTCTACAGTCCTTGGTACCTATATGGTGGTCTATAAGCAGCAAAATGCCACCTTAATTGGCCCCGGCTACGAGGCAAAGGTGACCTACTGGATGCCGTTTTTTGGTGGAATTGGTTTACATGATGCGACCTGGAGAAGCACCTTCGGTGGCGAGATATATAAGCACAGGGGCTCCCATGGGTGTGTCAATGCACCGTTTTCTCTGGTGAAAACCGTCTTTGAGCACATTGAGGCGGGTACTCCTGTAATTATCTATGAAGAAAATAATAAGAAATAATCCATAGCGGATGCACAATTATAGCTTCTTTGTTATTTGTATCAGCTTCTTAAAAAATTTTCTGATGCACAGGAGCCATATGCTTGCATAGACAAAGGAAAATGCGAAAAAAAGTACTGCTATCAAAGGGACCGGAAACGAAGCTGCGAAATCCGCAAAGGACGGAATTACTGCCACATATGTTAATATTAATATTCCTAGGGTTAATGCGATCGCCGCTTCCAGTATAGGAACAAATACTCTCTTGCTGTGCAGCAGAGCACCCAGAATGATCCCGAGCAGTCCCGTTGCAAATAGAAAAATCATCGTTTCCTGAAGGCTGACGAAAATCAGTATGCCTGCAGAGGAGATCAATACAGTTATTCCAAGAGAAAGGTGAAACGCTGCAGCCATTGCCACAGGCAGAGTACTGAAGGGACTTAAGGCCAAGCCAATCGCCGGAAGGAAAACCGGTGCCGACTGGAACAATACGGCAACCGCTGTCAACAAGCCCCCTATGCTGGTAAAGCGGACGATATCTGATTTTTTCATTATATGACCTCCTTGCACCGGCACCCGCAGATTTGGGCGGCTGTAGGGTATTTGTTAACCTGTATTATTATAATTATGTTTTCTGGTATCCTTTCATGCCTAACCACCAAAAAGCTCTCATGAACACGGCTAAATAACCGCATAAATGAGAGCTTATTTTGCATTTATGGGTGATTGGATAAAAAATTATGGTAATAACTTTGTAGTATTATGGTGAGAATATTTCATTTCCCTGTTTTATTTTCTTACAAGATACGGTAAAATAGAGATATACATTATGTAAAGTAGCACATGTGTGCTTACGATCAAGCTGCCGGGTCAGCATGGAGGACAAAATGAACGATAAAGCGTTACGAACCTTAGAATATAATAAAATTATAGATAAATTGAGTGCACTGGCCGGAACAGGCTATGGCAGGGAACTATGTGCCCGTCTGCTCCCGCAGGAGGATCTGAAAGAAATCAAGCGGCTTCAGACAGAAACTACGGATGCCCTTTCCCGCCTGCTTCGGAAGGGAAGCGTCTCCTTCGGAGGAATTCACGATATTAGGCCCTCGGTCATGAGACTTAAGGTAGGCTCCTCTCTGGGTGCAGGGGAACTGCTTCATATCAGCAGTGATCTGGATGCTACGCTTCGGATCAAAGCTTATGGTGGTTATACCGGTAAGGAAGGGGAGGAGCAGTCAGCAGATTCTCTGACCGAATATTTTGCTGGGCTTGAACCTCTGACTCCCTTAAATAATGAAATCAAACGCTGTATCATATCGGAAGAAGAGATCGCAGATGATGCGAGCCCCGCTCTGAAAAGCGTGCGCAGAGCGATCAAAAACACGAATGACCGGATTCACAGCGAGATCGCATCAATACAGAATTCCACCCGTTCCATGCTGCAGGAGAACATCATTACAATGAGAAACGGCAGGTATTGTCTCCCGGTTAGGGCGGAGTTCAAGAGCCAGTTCCAGGGAATGATCCACGACCAATCCTCAACAGGCTCCACGCTTTTCATTGAGCCAATGGCTGTGGTAAGACTGAATAATGAACTAAGGGAATTATCGATCCAGGAGCAGGCGGAAATCGAGAAGGTTCTTGCAGAGCTCTCTAACCTGGCTTCCGAACATACGGATAGTCTGGAATATGATTTTCTCACCCTCACACAACTAGACTTTATCTTTGCGAGAGCTGCCTTGTCAAAACAGATGAAGGGCTCAGAGCCGAGATTCAATAATAATAGAATTATCAATATTAAAAAGGGTCGTCATCCTTTGATTGACCCTAAGAAGGTTGTTCCAATTGATATTAATATCGGCAGGGACTTCAATATGCTTATCATCACCGGACCGAATACCGGAGGTAAGACCGTAACCTTGAAGACAGTCGGACTTCTCACTCTGATGGGGCAGGCCGGTCTCCATATCCCTGCCTTTGATAACTCAGAGCTAGCGGTATTTAAGGAGGTCTATGCGGACATTGGGGATGAACAGAGTATCGAGCAGAGCCTCAGTACCTTCTCCTCTCATATGACAAATATAGTGACCATCCTGCAGAAGGCGGACGAGGATTCCCTGGTACTTTTTGATGAATTGGGAGCAGGTACGGATCCGACCGAGGGTGCTGCCCTCGCCATGTCCATTCTATCCTATCTCCATAAAAGGGAAATTCGTACCCTGGCCACCACGCATTATAGTGAATTGAAGGTATATGCCCTGTCCACTGAGGGAGTCATCAATGCGTCCTGCGAATTTAATGTAGAGACCCTTCGGCCGACCTACCGTCTGCTGATCGGAATTCCCGGCAAGAGTAATGCATTTGCCATCTCCTCCAAGCTCGGCCTTCCGAACTATATCATAGAGGATGCGAAGGAGCGGATCGGTACTCAAGACAAGAGCTTCGAGGATCTGATCAGTGACCTGGAGGAAAGCCGAGTAACGATTGAAAAGGAACAGGATGAAATTACCCGTTATAAGGAAGAGATTGAACAGCTGAAAAAGAATCTGGCGAAGAAGAACGAAAGTCTTGACGCCAACAGGGAACGATTGCTTAAGGAAGCGAAGGAGCAGGCAGCGAAGGTATTGCAGGAAGCGAAGGAGTTTGCTGACGAAAGTATCCGCAAATATAACCGCTGGCTTCAGGAGGGCGGCAATATTAAGGATATGGAAGCAGAACGCGGAACCCTTAGAGAACGTTTGAGTGAAAGCGAAGCAAGCCTTCTTAAAACCAGTCCGAAGAAGGGCAAGGTTGCTTCTACGAAGAATCTGAAGATTGGCGATAGTGTAAATGTAATCAGCCTAGGACTGAAGGGAACTGTCAGCACCCTGCCAAATGCAAAGGGTGATCTGTTCGTGCAGATGGGTATCCTGCGTTCCCTGGTAAACATTAAGGATCTTGAGCTGGTGGATGAGGAGGTAATATCAGCACCGAACTTTAACAAAACCTCCAGCGGTAAAATCAAAATCTCCAAATCCTTTACGATTCATCCTGAGATCAACCTGATTGGAAAGACGGTGGACGAGGCATTGTCGGAGCTGGATAAATACCTGGATGATGCTTATCTGGCCCATCTTCCACAGGTAACGGTCATTCATGGCAGAGGTACCGGTGCGTTGAAGAATGCAGTACATTCCCATCTTAAGAAAACAAAATATGTGAAAACCTATCGTGTCGGTGGTTTTGGCGAGGGTGACCACGGTGTAACCATAGTTGAGTTTAAATAAATAAACATATCATCTGTGAAAAGGAGAATTCCATGATTTCTAAGCAAAAGATCTTAATCGTTGATGATGACGTGAATATTGCTGAACTAATATCCCTATATCTGAAGAAAGAATGTTTTGACACATTAATCGTACACGATGGTGAAGCCGCCATTCAACAATTTTCCACCTATCAGCCGAATCTGGTGCTATTGGATCTCATGCTGCCGGGCATTGACGGCTATGAGGTCTGCCGTGAAATACGCAAGTCCTCTTCTATTCCCATCATTATGCTGAGCGCCAAGGGTGAGATCTTCGATAAGGTCCTTGGCCTGGAGCTTGGTGCTGATGATTACGTTATTAAGCCCTTTGATTCTAAGGAGCTGGTGGCCAGAGTAAGGGCTGTTCTTCGTAGGTTCCAGCCTGCTGCCAAGGAAGAGGAGGATACCGTGAAGCCTTCCGGAGATTATGTCTCCTACCCCGACCTGATCATCAATATCAGTAATTACTCCGTTCAGTATAACGGTGAGATCATTGAGATGCCTCCGAAGGAATTGGAGCTCCTATATTTTCTTGCTTCTAACCCGAATCAGGTATTTACGAGAGAACAGCTGCTCGATCATATCTGGGGATACGAATATTTCGGTGACACCAGGACCGTGGACGTCCATATCAAACGCTTACGTGAGAAGATCAAGGACCACTCTCAATGGAGTCTTTCCACTGTTTGGGGAATCGGTTATAAGTTCGAGTCCAAGCTTCCCAAGAAATAACTGTATTAGGCAGCAGTAGGAGTAGGTTTTGACTAAGAAAGGCAGGTGAATGGTGTGAAGAAAACCTTATGGTCAAGAATAACGATATGTTTTCTGTGTACAATTATTATCGTTTTCACATTAATGAATACATATGGGATGCACCTGTTGGAGAAAAAAATTAAAAATGATAAGATTGACCTTCTGCTTACCGAAGCAGCTCTGATCAACATGGAGTATTTGAATGATCTTTATGATGAAAGTCTGGATATCGAGGATCTGGCTTCCCAGTTAAGGTCCATTGACAACTATCTGAATATTCGTGTCTGGATCGTCAATACCGAGGGGGAGGTTGTGATTGATTCCAAGAATACCAAAAACATACCGGTCATTAAGTTGAATGAAATTGATCCAACCTTTCTTGAAAAGACAAAATCCGAAAACACGAAGTTTAAGGGAATCTTCAATGAACCCATGCTCAGCATCATTCAGACTCTAACCTATCAATACCAGTTCCGAGGGTATATCGTACTTCACACTCCGATGAGTGTGATTAAGCAAGAAACAGAAGTATATTTCAATGTGATCAACATCTGCTTCCTGATCTTCTTCCCGATCCTATTCCTGATCTTTGCCTATATATATTACATTACCTCCAGACCCGTCAAGAAGCTTGCAAAGGCTGCAATGGAGTACAGCTCAGGCAATTATAACTACCCCCTGTCTGTTAAGGGGATGTCGGAATATCGGGCTATGGGCTCTGCCGTATCCTATATGGCCGGAGAATTGAGTAAGCTGGATGATTATCAGAAGAAATTCGTAGCCAATATCTCTCATGATTTCCGTTCGCCACTGACCTCCATCAAGGGGTATGCGGAGGCGATCCTAGATGGAACCATTCCTCATGATATGCAGGATAAATATCTGAATATCATATTATTTGAGACGGAGCGCTTGAATAAGCTGACCTCAAGCCTGTTGGAGCTGAACCGTTTTGAAGCCCATGGGGCTATTCTTGATATCGTATCCTTTGATATCAACCATATCATCAAGAAAACTTCGGAGAGCTTTGAGGGAGCCTGCCGCGATAAGAAGATTACGCTAAACCTCGTATTCGCTGCACAGGAAACCTATGTGGATGCAGATGTCGGCAAGATACAGCAGGTGCTTTATAACCTGATCGATAATGCGATTAAGTTCAGCCATCACAACTCTAAAATCAAGGTTTCCGTCGAAGAAAAGGGAGATAAGGTCTTCGTATCCGTTAAAGATTACGGAATCGGCATACCTAGGGATTCCATCAAAAAGATCTGGGATCGTTTCTACAAGACGGATGCATCCCGCGGTAAGGATAAGAAGGGAACCGGTCTAGGGCTCTCCATCACGAAGGAAATTATCCAGGCCCATAACGAGAATATTAATGTCATCAGCACAGAGGGAGTCGGAACAGAATTTGTCTTCTCCCTGACTAAGTCGGGGGAGTAG
>JAEZHX010000083.1 GCA_023436765.1 Bacillota bacterium | reverse complement strand
TCTTACCTACAGTATCTGTCGGCTGAGCACCGTTTGCTAACCATTTCTTAGCTGCTTCAGCATTTACGTTGAAAGCACTGGGATTCTGAGTAGGATCATAGGTACCGATTTCCTCGATGAATCTGCCATCTCTAGGTGTTCTGGAATCAGAAACAATGATTCTATAAAAAGGAGCCTTTTTCTGTCCCATTCTCTTTAATCTGATCTTAACTGCCATTCATATTCACCTCCTTGAATTTACTTGCTTCAAAACTGCCGGAGTACCGGCTTGTTTGAAAATTTATCTAAAACTGCCCTTCAGCAATTCTAAACCTACTTTAAAAACCGAACGGAAGCTTGAATTTACCGCGTTTTCCGCCTTTACCGCCCATCATACCGGAGAACTGCTTCATCATCTTCCGGCTTTGTTCAAACTGCTTGACCAGGGCATTCACTTCACTGATATCCACACCGGCACCGGCTGCAATTCTCTTCTTGCGAGGAAGATTCAAGATATCGGGGTTGGAACGCTCCTTCTTTGTCATGGAATAGATGATGGCTTCTGTCTTACCTAGGGCACCCTCATCGATCTCCACATCCTTCATCTGCTTACCGACACCGGGAAGCATACTCATCAGGTCGGCGATACCGCCCATTTTCTTCACCTGCTGCATCTGCTCGAGGAAATCATTAAAGTCAAACTCCGCCTTTTTGATCTTACGTTCCATCTCTCTGGCCTTATTCTCATCAAAATCAGCCTGAGCCTTATCAATCAGGGTTAGAATATCACCCATTCCCAAGATTCGGGAAGCCATACGGTCCGGATAAAACTGTTCCAAATCAGAAAGCTTCTCTCCGACACCTGCAAATAGAATCGGCCGGCCGGTTACTGCACGGATCGAAAGTGCTGCACCGCCTCTGGTATCTCCATCCAGCTTTGTGATGATGACACCGTCTATTGTTAATTTCTCATGGAAGAGTTCTGCTACATTAACCGCATCCTGTCCGGTCATAGCATCTACGACGAGTATGGTCTGATGAATGGTCAGGTTTGCTTTGATCTCCTGAAGCTCCTCCATCATCTCTTCATCTATATGCAGACGGCCGGCGGTATCCAAAATTACTACGTTGAAGCCGTTCTTTGCTGCATGCTCAAGACCTGCTTTTGCGATATTCAGCGGCTTATGCTTATCTCCCATGGAGAACACGCTTACACCGACCTTATCACCATTAATTTGTAGCTGGTCAATCGCTGCCGGACGATAAATATCACAGGCTACCAGCAGGGGCTTTCTGCCCTTGGATTTTAGTTTACCGGCAAGCTTAGCGGTTGCCGTGGTCTTACCGGCACCCTGTAAACCGCACATCATAATTACGGTAACTTCATTGGAGGGCTTCAGCTGCAATTCCACCGTAGTCTCTCCGAGAAGCTTAACCAGCTCTTCATTTACAATCTTAATTACCATCTGGCCGGGAGTCAGGCTGGACATTACATCCTGTCCGACTGCTCTCTCCTGTACGGCGGTCACAAAATTCTTAACGACCTTGAAGTTAACATCGGCTTCTAACAGAGCCATTTTAACCTCTTTTAACGCAGTCTTAACATCTGCTTCGGAAAGTCTTCCCTTTCCCTTTAAGTTTTTGAATATATTCTGAAGCTTTTCTGATAGGTTGTCAAATGCCATAGCTTACAGCTCCTTTAAAATATCATCTGCCAATGTTTCAATTCTGTTAATCTCGGTCAATTCACCGGTTTGTCTGATCGTTTCGGAAATCTCCTTGATCGTACTAAGTTTATCTTTTACTGACTGAAACTTCTGGACCAGAGCCAATTTACTTTCGTAATCCTTAAGCTCCTTACTGCAGCGTCTGATGATGTCGTATACACCCTGTCTGCTAATATTCTTTACCTCAGCGATCTCACTTAAGGATAAATCATTCAGGACATAATCCTCAAAGATCTGTTTCTTATGTTCACTGAGCAGTTCTCCATAAAAATCATATAAAATGGACAGATGAACGATCTCATCCAGCTTCTCCATTCCAAGTCCTGAAGGATTCATAAAAGCACCACCTGTAAAGTAAATTTCTTTACAGGTGGAAGTATACAGGATTCTGATTGGTTTGTCAAGATAATTTCTTTACAATTGCATTGATACTTAGTGCTTGACATGATAAGCCTTCAGGCTATGACTCCAATTCTTCTTTTCGTTTTTTCATCAGAATCTGATCAATTAATTGATAGAGCTGCTCCATATCCAGCGGTTTGGCGATATGATAATTCATGCCGCCTTCTAAAGACTTTGTGACATCCTCCGGATAAGCATCGGCTGACATCGCAATGATACAGATCTCTTTTGCATCAGGATGTTGGGAGGCTCTGATTTGAGCCGCTGTTTCATATCCGGTCTGATCCGGCATCTGAATATCCATGAAAATCATTTTATAGTAACCCGGAGCAGATGTTATAAACTTATCATATGCCTCTCTTCCGCATTCAGCGGAATCCACCCTGATTCTCGCATATTTCAAGAATTCGTTGATGATCTCTTTGTTTACTTCATTATCCTCAGCAACCAAAGCATTGCACCCTGTAAAATCATACTCCCTTTGCTTCGGCACTGACAATTTCTTAGGATAAGCAGATGCATCCTCGTATATTTCAAACGGAATAAGGATGGTAATGACAGTCCCCTGTCCCAGCTTACTGCTGACCTGGATACTGCCCGACATTAATGAAACCAGGTTCTTTGTGATTGACATTCCCAACCCAGTTCCTCCGTATTTTCTGGTGATAGAGCTGTCCTCTTGCTCATAAGGTATGAAAAGTCTTTCGATAAATTCTTCACTCATCCCCTTACCTGTATCCGTAATCGTAAAGCAGAACATGGCTTTGTTTCCATATACCCCCTGCTCCTCTGCCTCTAAGCGGATATAGCCACCGGCAGGTGTAAATTTCAGAGAATTAGAGATACAATTGCTGATAATCTGGTTTAGTCTAAGGGGATCACCGATTAAATGATTGTGTTCCAGTTTCTTCAACACCAAATTAAACTTTAACCGATTCATCTCTGCCTGAGTACACATGAGATCAGATAATTCATACAGTATATGATCCAACAGGAACTGTTCCTGATTCAGGATCAATTTATTACTATCAATTTTGCTCATGTCCAGTATGTTACTAACCAGACTGATCAGCTTCTGTGAGGAATCGGAAATCTTATGCAGGCAACTCTCTACCTTCTGCCTGTCCTCCATAGAACTGATAGCAATTTGTGCCATACCATTGATTGCATTCAGCGGAGTGCGAAGCTCATGGCTCATATGGGATAAGAATTCCTTCTTTGCTTCATTTGCCTGCCTGGCATTCATCAGGGCATCTCTTAGCACCTGTTGTGTCTGCTTCTCCGTCGTAATGTCGGATATGCTAATAATATACCGGTCAAGGATTTGCTTGTTGTATACTGGATAAATCCTTATGATCAGGGAGACCATTTTCTTTAGCACCGGGTTGAACATCTCAAATTCTATCACCTTGTTCGTTATCAGAAGATTCGTGGTAAAGTAAGATTTAATCTCCTCGCGGACACTCGCGCTCATCTGATTAAGTATAATGAAGGGATTTCTCTTGAAATTTCTAACGCTGATCCCATACAGACGCTCCAGGTTCGGTGATACATATTCCAATAAGTACCCGTCAATCCTATAAATCAGCAGGATGTCGTCCAGATTCGTGCAGAGAGAATTGAACAGCTCCTCGCGGTAATAGAGAGAACGATACATTTTTCTGAATTTAATAATGATATATCGGCAAAAGATCAAGATCAGGGCAGAAACCAGGAATAAACCCACAGAAATATGCACGGTAAATGGAAAGCTTTTCATATTCATACTGGTAAGCACGATCATTTCACCTCAATTTCGGGGATATATTTCACCAAAATAAACATAAATTACTCTTTTTTTACTTATTCTGACTATAATTTATAAATCACACTTTGTCAACTGTCGATTATAAAACGATTATGCATAATAAGGTTAAGCATAATAATTGAGGATTGAGGATTTGATCGTAGTTGTACATAAAAGGTGGTTGGATTACCGATATATTACTTTTCATAAATCGAATCAATACTTAGCGGGGCAGCTAATACAAAAAGACACATACAGAGGTATTACTTCTGTATGTGTCCGATCTTTATCGTCCTGTATCTTAACTGTAAATACTAAACAGGATATGCCTGGTTCTTAGTATCGGCTGCCGTCAGATCAATTCCGGTTTTCTGAGCTCTGCGATACTTAAAGAAATCGATAGCCACCTGAGGGAATAAAGCGTAGGACAATACATCCTCGTCCTGCTCCTTCCACTCTGCGATTTCACTCTCAATCTTCGTAAGCTCCGGCTCAATGAGATCTGCAGGTCTGCAGGTTATGGGCTTTTTATCTCCGATTACCTTCTTCTGGATCTCCTCATTAAAGGGCTTCACGGTCTGGCCATATTCACCGGATAATAATGCTTTCGTTTCCTTCGTTACCATCTTATAGCGTTCTCCGGCCAGCACGTTAAGTACTGCCTGAGTTCCTACGATCTGGCTGGAGGGTGTTACCAGCGGGGGTTCACCAAAGTCTTTACGTACTCTAGGAATCTCCTGAAGAACATCATAATACTTATCCTCTGCCTTCTGTTCCTTTAACTGGGATACCAGATTGGATAGCATACCACCAGGAACCTGGTATAACAGGGTCTTGATATCTACGCCCATTACCTTGGGATTTAATAATCCTGTATCCAGTGCATTGTCCCTTAAAGGTCTGAAATAATCGGCGATTTCAGCCAGAAGCATCTGATCATAGCCTGTATCATAAGGTGTACCTTTAAAGGTCTCAACCATAACCTCAGTTGCAGGCTGACTGGTACCCATCGCAAATGGTGACATTGCTGTATCAATAATATCGCAGCCTGCTTCTACTGCCTTTAAGTAGGTCATGCCAGCCACACCGCTTGTATAATGTGTGTGAAGGTCAATCGGAATCTTAACTGCAGCTTTCAGGGCGCTGACTAAAACGGTTGCTTCATAAGGAACCAGAAGACCGGCCATGTCCTTAATGCAGATTGAAGAAGCTCCGAGTGCTTCTATCTGTTTCGCCATCTTTACATAATATTCGGTTGTATAGGCATCTCCAAGAGTATAAGAGATTGCGATCTGGGCATGCCCCTTCTCTTTATTTGTTGCTTTTACCGTACTTTCCAGGTTGCGGATATCATTCAAAGCATCGAAGATACGAATGATATCGATACCGTTAGCAATTGATTTTTGTACAAAGTATGTAACCACATCATCTGCGTAATGACGATAGCCTAAGATATTCTGTCCGCGGAACAGCATCTGCAGCTTTGTATTCTTAAAACCTGCTCTGATCTTTCTTAATCTCTCCCAGGGATCTTCCTTCAGGAAACGCAGGGAAGCATCAAAGGTTGCACCGCCCCAGCATTCTACGGAATGATATCCTATCTTATCCATTTTATCGATGATGGGGAGCATCTGTTCCGTAGACATTCTTGTCGCTATCAGGGATTGATGGGCATCACGCAATATGGTTTCTGTTATTTTAACCGGCCTTTTTACTTGTTCAGCCATAATTATACCTCCTGTCCTCGTTAAGAACTACTGTATGTTTATGATACATGACCAAAGAACGTTTGATAACCTGCTTCTCCTAATTAATTTAAGGTTGCAAGTACATCTCCGGCTTCCACTGACTGCCCTGCAGCCACATTAATGCTGGCAACTGTTCCGTCCTGAGGTGCTACGATTTCATTCTCCATCTTCATGGCTTCCAGAACCAGAATAACCTCACCGCGCTTCACAGCCTTACCTTCGCTTACCTTCACGGAAACAATCTTACCGGGCATCGGAGAAGGAACCTTAACACTTCCGGATGCGGAAGCAGCTTTTGCGGGTTTCGGAGCTTCTGCCTGGGGAGCGGGTGCTGTCACAGGTGCAGGTGCAGCCTGAGCGACAGGTGCGGGAGCAGCTACAGGAGCAGCCATTGCCCTTGCAGGAGCTGCATGACCTTCTTCTACAGAAACTTCATAGGTATTGCCATTCACAGTAATTGTATAGTATTTCATGATTATATCCTCCTTGTTCATGGACATCTTCTAATGTCCCTTATTTTACGGCAGGTGACCTTCTTAAGCCCTGCTCTGTTAAGCTAGTATTCTTCTCCTGGTGTCAAGCTTTCTGATAGAACGGACAACCAACCCGTCCGCCGGTGCTTCACTTCCCATGGAAGCAATGATTGCTGCGGTGATTACGGCTACCAGCTCATAATCATCCATAAGCTCTTTCTCTTCCTGCTGAACAATCTGGGTGATGACATTATCCACATATGTACTTTTCTTTTTCTGTCCTTCCGCACCGGCCTTATTCTTTCCTGCGGCAGATGCTATAACATAGATCAGCTGAATGATCAAAATCAATACAGCGAATACGATACCCAGACTTATGGTTAAATTCAATGGATCCTCGGTCAGGCGGTCAAGGAAAGTAGTCAGCAGAACCGACCTGCCGGAAATTCCGTTAAGTAATGTTCCCATATTAAACCTCCCTGCCACTGCTAAGTGGCATTGCTGCCGATAGGCAGCTTACTATCTAGCAAAAACACATCAGCGCTTTTGCCCAGCCGAGATGTTTTCTCGGCCTTACCTCATTGCCACCGAACTTGTCAGTGCCATAGTTCGGGCTTTTTGTCGTTAAGCAGTTTATAATAAAATCCGGGATGTTACTCGGCTTTAGCAGACCTCCTATCGGGAGCTATGCTTTTTCGCCGGGCGGGCTTCCGTCTTTGTAAATAACATCTCAAAAGCATATACAGCATGTTTTCTGACAGCTTCCGGTTCAATGATACTATCCACATATCCACGCTTTGCTGCGGAAAGTGCGCTATCCTGAAGCTCAGCATATGCAGCTGCTTTCTCCTTGATTACCTCAGGAGCACTGCCATCATACATGATTTTTGCAGCCTGCTCAGCATCCATCATTCCGATCTGTGCTGTAGGAAGGGCAAAGACCAGATCAGCTCCGATATGTTTTGAATTCATTGTAATATATGCACTACCGAAAGCCTTGCCTACAATGATGTTAACCTTGGGTACTGTTGCATCCGCAAAGGCTTGGGTTAATTTCGCAGCGGCTTTTGCTATGGTCTTCTCTTCATCGAGCGTCGCCTTATAACCGGCAACATTCGTAAGGGTCATCACCGGAATCTGGAATGCATCGCAGAAACTTACGAAGCTGGCAGCTTTGTAGCAGCCCTCAGTCGTCAGAGTACCATCAAAGGTTACCTCTGCTTTTCCTTTGGAATCTGTTAGCTCAGTACGGTTTGCCACAGCTCCGACCGTTATTCCATTCAGACGAAGGAAGCCTGTTACCATCTCTCTGGCATAATCCTTCTTAACTTCAAAGAAATTATTATTATCAGCTATATCTGCCAAGGCCTTTCCGGCATCCTTAATCTCGGAGGCAAACGCAGGAAGAAGCCTGTTTAAGTCATCGGTACATTCCACAAAGGATGCATCATCCTCATTATTAGAAGGCAGCATGGTAACCAGCTCCCGAATCTTAGTGAGTACTTCTGCATCTCCGGTCCCCACATAATCTACCATGCCGGTTTGGGACTGGAAGCTTGCAGCTGCGGTATCACACTTCTCTTTATAGTTTCCCTGTAAAGCATTAGGTGAGTTTACAAATAATTTAGCATTCTTTCCTTCCATAAAAGAAAAATCACTTAAGGAAGCCATCACAGCAAGACCGCCGCCGGAGTTACCAAATATGGCGGTAATCTGGGGGATTACACCGGAAGCCAAGGTCTGCTTCAGATATATCTCGCCAAAGCCGTTCAGGGCGTCGGTCGCTTCCTCAAGTCTCATGCCTGCGGAATCTATCAGACCGATGACGGGAGCTCCCACCTTAAGTGCAAGATCATAAATATGAGCTATCTTTCCGGCGTGCATCTCACCAACGGACCCGCCAAGGGAAGATGCATCCTGACTGTAAACATAGACAGGATTACCATCTATGATACCGTAACCGGTAATTACACCATCAGAAGGTATTTCCTTCTGATTCAGATTAAAGTCAGTACTCCTTTTGGTAACGAAAGCGCCGACTTCAACAAAGCTATTGTCGTCAAGCAAAGTTAGAATCCGTTCTCTTGCTGACAGCTGTACTGTACTACTCATTTTCAGCCCTCCAATTTTTCGATTGTACTAGAAATCCAATTTTCTGCCAATTATAATTGTATATCACATCATAAGAAAAGGCAAGTGAAATCTGCCACATTTCCGATTAATTAGTTAATATTCAACCAAGTCTTCGTCGATTACTTTACGGATCTTCTCTGCAGAAAAGCCCTTCCGATAAAGATGTGCCATCAGCTTCTGCTTCTCTTCCCAGCTTAACAGGGAAGGATCTGATGTCTTCTTATGGATTGCCTTACGGATAGCAGGCAGCTCAGGATCTTCTCCCAAATCATCATACTCAGCAGAGATGATCTGATGGATGATGTCCTTGCTAATTCCCCTTGAGGTCAACTCCGCAGTAAGAATGAGCTTGCTTTTATTAGCCTTTCTTGTATTGATGTAATTGGTAGCATATCTGATATCATTCAGATAACCATATTCACAAACATACTCAATCGTTTTTAGAATAATTTGTTCAG